>JANQMK010000024.1 GCA_028280085.1 Pseudomonadales bacterium | reverse complement strand
TGGAGTCTATGCCGGTAGCAACGGTTCTGACTATTTTGGACTGTTCCGCGAGACTCAAGAAGAGCCTCCAGCGCAGGCTTTTTGGGGGAATGCCATATCGGTTTTGCCGGCACGTATTGCCTATTACTTAGATCTTAAGGGGCCGGCCGTTGCAGTAGATACAGCCTGCTCCAGCTCACTGGTCGCCATCCACCTAGCATGCCAGGGGCTATGGACCCGCGAAGTCGATATGGCGTTGGCGGGGGGCGTTTTTCTACAAACAACACCAGGCTACTACAGACTCTTTAATCGGGCGGGGATGTTATCTTCCCGCGGGCGATGCCATACGTTTGATACTAAGGCAGACGGTTTTGTGCCCGGTGAAGGTGTCGGTGTTGTGGTATTAAAACAACTACAGGCAGCATTAACGGACAAAGATTCTATTTATGGTGTGATTATCGGTAGTGGCATTAATCAAGATGGCAATACCAATGGGATAACGGCCCCGAGCAGCGTGTCGCAAGAGCGTTTAGAGAGAGCCGTTTACGATAGGTTTCAGATACATCCAGAAAGCATTCAAGTGGTAGAGGCCCATGGCACAGGCACGCAGTTGGGTGACCCCATTGAATATACTGCGTTGACCCGTGCATTTCGTAAAGACACGGAGAAAACACAATTTTGTGCTATTGGCTCGGTGAAGAGCAACATTGGCCACACAACGGCAGCGGCTGGTGTGGCGGGTCTGTTAAAACTACTGCTGTCTTTACAACATCGTCAGATTCCCCCTTCGCTACACTATGAAGCGGGCAATCCCGCCATCGATTTTGCCACGAGTCCCTTTTATGTCAATACACAGCTGCGACCTTGGGATGTTGCACCGGGTAAGAAACGTCGGGCAGCAGTGAGTGCATTTGGCTTTAGTGGTACAAATGCCCATTTGGTGATAGAAGAAGCACCACAAACGACTCATCAGATCGTTGAATTACCTGGTTACCTCATTGTGCTATCAGCTCACACGGATGAACAGTTAACAGAGCAAATCCGTAATCTTCGCAACTTTTGTCAAACAGATATTGAGTTTTCACTCAATGATTTAAGTTTTACACTTTTTATTGGTCGTATGCATGTCGGACATCGTATGGCTTGTATCGTACATAGCCGGCAAGAGTTAGTAGATAAATTGGCTCAATGGCGAGCGGAAAATTCGAATAACCAACTTTATGTTGCGAAAGTGCGGGGGGCAAACACAAACACCGGCCAACAAGTCGCGTTAGAAAAATATGGTAATCAATGTATTGAAGAGTGTCGCAACTTTTGCCTCAGTCAATTTGAAGGGACCACCGCGGGTGTCAAAAATGCGCTAAGCTCAATGGACTATTTGGAACGATTGGAAACCCTTGCCAATCTTTACATACAAGGGCTTAGTTTAGCTTACCATAGATTTTTTGCGCCGGTATCGTGCCGCATATCGCTGCCCACCTATCCTTTTGCCAGAGAGAGATATTGGCTTTCTGACGCACAAAAAAAAGAAGTTCAGCATCCTACTACGGTTAATCATCTTGTAGGCCTCGACTCAGTCTATCAGGTGAAGCAAATTCATCCTCTGTTGCATAACAATGTATCGAATTTTTCGGAACAACGTTTTGTGTCAAGGTTTACGGGCGATGAATTCTTTTTAAAAGATCACCAAGTCAACGGTGCAAAAATTCTTCCAGCTGTTGCGTATTTGGAAATGGCACGCGCGGCGGTGGTGAAAGCGATAGATGGACCGGAAAAGGATACCATCATTCAACTTCGCGATGTGGTGTGGCCTCAACCGATCGTTTTGCATAACATCGCTAAAGAGGTGAATATCCGCTTGTCTAAAAACAGCGTAGGATTGATCCACTATGAAGTCTTCACCCATACCCGTTCGTCAGAAGAAACGTTGCATTGCCAAGGTGTAGCTGAAGTCATGCCGCCTACTGTGTTATGTGTGGAAAAAACTGGGTCTGATATTGAGCGTAATCGACTGGATCTAGAACAGGTTCAGGCGAAAATGACACGGGGTTTGTTAGAAGCCGATAAGTGTTATCAGGCGTTTAAATCCGTCGGTATCGATTATGGGCAAGGTCACCAAGGTATTGTAGAGGTTCACCAGGGGATCGATCAGGCGTTAGCTATGATCTTTCTACCGCCGTCCGTTGCCGAGACCAAACACAACTATTTGCTTCATCCCAGCCTATTAGATAGTGCACTGCAATCATCTATTGGCTTGATGTTGGAGCCAACAGTAGCTGCGGAGGAATCGTTAGGTAGCAGGGTTGCACTGAAAGCCAGTTTGCCGTTTGCGTTGGAGTCGGTCGTAGTTATCGCACCTTGTACAGCCGATATGTATGCTTGGGTTCGCTATTCTAAAGATAGTCGCCCGTCCGATAGAGTACAGAAGTTAGATATAGATCTTACCGATACTCGGGGCCACGTGTGTGTCCAACTACGCGGTTTTAGTTCAAGATTGTTAGATGAGTCTAGAGTGCCGGTGCAGACCTCGACTTTACCTAACTCAGGAATAATGGGCCCAGGAATAATGGGCCTCGGAATAATGGGTAAAGGCAATCAATTTGGTTTTGCACCAGGTTTACAGTTGCTAAAGCCTGTGTGGAATCCTATTGCCAGTGAGCTAATTCACTCTGTGAATGTTTCCCAGGATGCCAAGCTACTATTGATTAGCAGTGAACCTAATCGGTTAGAGTGGCTCAGAAACAACTTCCCCAATGCAAGCCTGTTAACATTATCTGCGCCTACCACTATAGAAAATATTCAGGCCGATCTGGCAGATTGTTCGTTTGATCAGCTGTTATGGATAGCACCGGATGTAGATAAACCGATCACTGACATATCTCTAATTAAGCAACAAGAGCAGGGCACATTACAGATCTTTCGGCTAATTAAGGCACTGTTGAATCTGGGCTATGCCGACAAGCCTTTAGCCTGGACTATTGTTACCAGTAAGACACAGCAAGTAAGAGAATACCAGCCTATTGTGCCGACCCATGCCGGAATATTTGGCTTGATCGGCAGCTTAGCGAAAGAGTTTCTCCACTGGCAACTGCGTTTACTGGATATTGAGTCTTTGGCTTCGATCTCGGCGCAAGCATGTCTTTCTTTGCCCTGGGATGATCAAGGCAATGGTTTAGCCTATCGTGAGGGCGATTGGTACCGACAGACCTTGGCCTATATCCATTCGATGGAAGAAAGGCCACCTATCTATAGAAAAGAAGGTGTCTACGTCGTTATTGGTGGCGCTGGTGGTATTGGCGAGGTCTGGAGCCGATTTATGATCCAGCACTACCGGGCCAAGATCATCTGGCTAGGACGGCGAAAAAAAGACGGCATCATTGAAGATAAAGTTCGATCCCTTAGCCAGCTTCATGAAAACTTTGACCATATCCCGCTGTACATTTCGGCTGATGCCCGGCAAGAAGACGCGGTACGCGAAGCCCTCGAGACAATTAAACAAAGTTACCCTGTCATTCATGGCATTGTACATTCTGCAATTGTGCTACAGGATCGAAGCTTTGACAAGATGGATGAGCAACAGTTTCACGCGAGTTTATCAGCCAAGGTTGATGTCAGTGTGATGATAGATAGGATTTTTGGCGATCAAAACCTTGATTTCATCTTGTTCTTTTCTGCGATGCAAGCATTTTTTAGAGCGCCAGGACAGTCTAACTATGCAGCGGGTTGTACTTTTAAAGATAGTTTCGCTGCGCTGCTTGACCAGAAGTATACCTACCCGGTCAAAATTATCAATTGGGGCTATTGGGGTAGCACTGGTGTGGTGACTGACGCCTTTTACCAGACAAAAATGGCACAGGCAGGCATCAGTTCCATTGAGGCTGACGAGGCGATGGCTGTATTGAACAGTTTTGTTAACTCCAACTTGAATCAACTGGCTTTGATAAAACTAACAAGCCCGCAGGCTTTACAAGGACTAACGCAAGAAAAACCGCTACAAGAAGGCGTAAACTGTTGCTCTGAAGCTGCGGAGTCGGTGTTTTATCGAGTGCAAGTAATGCTGCCGCAACGGGAGACATGGCAACAGTTAACTGCTTCTGCAGAAAAACTGCAAGAGGAGCGGAGCAGGTTTACGGCTGTAGAGTTGCTTGCCGTCGATATTCTGTTGGCTAGTCTGTCCTCCTTAGGATTATTTACCGAGGATATTGGGGATATTCAGAACTTGCCTGTACTGCAATCTTCAGCGCCTTTTTATAGGCGCTGGTTGCAAGCCTCAGTAGATTATTTGCAAGAACGAGGCCTACTTAACTCTAAATTAGTGCCTACCAAAAGCCCGCGAGATCTGGACATTTTATGGCAAGAGTGGAAAGACAATAAAGCTGAGTGGATAGCTGAGCCAAATCGTCAAGCGCAAGTGATTTTATTAGAAATCTGTTTACGGGAATTACCACAGATTTTGACTGGGCAGCGGTTGGTAACAGATGTTATGTTCCCGGATTCTTCGATGGAATTAGTGAGTGGTATTTATCGCTGCAATCCAGTGGCTGACTATTTCAATGATGCATTAGGGTATACCCTAGTAGAAATTATTAAACAAATTCTTCAGCGGGATAAAGACAGTAAAATACGTCTTCTGGAAATTGGCGCCGGTACTGGGGGAACGACTGCCACAGTACTGCCAATGCTACAAGAATTCTCAGGGTCTATTGCGGAATATTGTTATACCGATTTATCTCGGGCATTTTTATTACATGGCGAAGAATGTTACGGAGATATCTTGCCGGTATTTAAAACGGCAATCTTTGATGTCTCGCGCTCTCCAGAAGAACAGTCAATTCATCAAGGTAACTATGACATAGTTATTGCTACCAACGTACTGCATGCCACACCTAACATTCGAGAGACCTTGCGCAATGTTAAAGCAACACTAAAACCTCAAGGTATTATGTTGCTCAATGAGATGAGTGAATGGTCCTTATTCTCTCATCTCACCTTTGGTTTACTGGAAGGCTGGTGGCTGTACGAAGATGCCCATCTACGTTTAGCCAATTGTCCAGCACTATCACCGGAAATGTGGCAAAAGGTAATTGAGGAAACAGGTTGGGAGACGGTCTATTTCCCTTCGCAAACAGCCCACTCACTTGGGCAACAAATCATTGCGGCTAGCGGCGAAGGCGGAATGCTACCACCTATTAGCACATCGTTGACTGACGCTGCAATGGGCAAGCAGGCCACTCAGAAAATTCCAGTAACGGCAAAGACACCTGCTGATTCAGAGGAAGAATTGCATGAAGAGTTGCGGGAAGAATTTATCAATTACCTACAGCATTTACTTGCTGAAACGCTCAGAATGAACCCACAACGCGTAGACCCTGATACGCGATTTGAAGACTTTGGTTTGGATTCAATATTGGTAGTCCAACTAACCAATAAGCTGCGCAGGGTGTTTTCGGATGTGACCAGCACATTATTTTTCGAAGTACAGACACTGAACGGGCTGATAGATCATTTATTAAAATATAGGCACGAAGACGTTGTAGCATTATTCCGACAGGAAACGGTCGAACTCAAGCAAACACTCACCACTCATCATACTGGTACGTCACGCAGCGATTCTAGCTATCAAGAAAATCAGGCATCACACTATAGGGGGCATGAAAAAAGACAACGTTTGGAACCCTCGACATTGCTGCGGCAGACTCAAGTAGACGCACCGACGAGCCCTGCAATGAGGGATGTCGCCGTTATAGGTATGAGTGGACGTTATCCTTTGTCCGAAGATTTGACAAGGTTTTGGCAGAATTTATCCTCAGGGGTCAATTGTATTACACAAATACCCAAAAGCCGCTGGGACTGGCAGATCTATTACCATCCCGACAAGGGTAGAATAGGCAGCAGTTATACCAAATGGGGAGGATTTTTGCAGGATGTTGATAAATTTGATGCGCTGTTTTTTCATATTTCACCGATGGAAGCCGAACGTCTTGATCCCCAAGAACGTTTGTTTTTAGAAACGGCCTACCACGCCATAGAAGATGCAGCTTACACGCCGCAAAATCTCGCACAAAGTCGTTTGATCGGTGTCTATGTTGGCGTGATGAACTCCCAATATACGCCCCAGCCTAAACACTTTTCCATTGCTAATCGGGTATCCTATTTATTTGATTTTCAGGGTCCGTCGCTCGCAGTAGATACAGCCTGCTCATCCTCCTTAACAGCAATACACCTCGCGTTAGAGAATCTCTCTAGCGGCAGTATTGAGTGTGCAATTGCTGGCGGTGTGAATTTAATTATTGATCCCGTTCACTATTTAAGTTTGGCGGCTTTAACGGTATTGTCTGCTGGCAATAGATGCAAGGCCTTTGGTGATCAAGCCGATGGCTTTGTTGATGCTGAAGGTGTGGGAGCCCTAGTGTTAAAGCCTTTGCCAGCGGCGGAGCGTGCCGGCGATCATATTTATGGTGTGCTCAAAGGAAGTGCTATCAATGCTGGCGGTAAAACCAATGGATTCACGGTGCCCAACCCGAAAGCCCAGTCGACATTGGTTTCTAATGTGTTGAATCGCTGCGGGATGGTAGCAGAGCAACTGAGCTATATAGAAGCTCACGGCACCGGTACTGCCTTGGGGGATCCGATTGAAGTTGCTGGCTTGACCCAAGCTTTTCGGGAGACGACCAAAAAGCAGCAATTTTGCTCCATCGGTTCGGTGAAGTCGAATATAGGCCATTGTGAAAGTGCAGCAGGTGTTGCCGGTTTGACTAAAATATTACTGCAACTGAAGTATGGCAAATTAGTGCCTTCGCTACATACTGGAACCCTTAATCCAGAAATTAACTTTAGCCAAACCCCCTTTTTCGTACAGCGAGAACTCGCGGAATGGCAACGCCCTCAGTGCCATATCGACGGTGTGCTGCGGGAAGTACCTCGTACGGCTGGTCTTTCTTCGTTTGGTGCCGGTGGTGCAAATGCCCACGTGATTGTACAGGAATACATACCAAGTACAGCCAAAAGTCAGGAAAACGCTACAGTCGACTCCAATAATACGATGTGTATGATACCGCTTTCGGCACGTACTCCGCGGCAACTTAACGATATTGTTTCCCAGCTTATACGTTGGTTAGAAAACACGACAGAAAGTATCAGCCTTGAATCTCTAGCTTATAGTTTACAGGTTGGGCGTGTCGCGATGGAAGAACGCCTCGGGTTATTGGTTTTGTCGCTTGATCAGCTGCAAAACAAGTTAAAGCAATATCAAGCCGGTGAAGACGTCGTGCCCCATCTCTATCGTGGTCAGGTGAAACGGGATAACGAGACACTCCCTATTGTTGCCGTGGATGGGGACATGCAGCAAGCCGTTGAGCAATGGATTGCTAAGCAGAAATACACTAAGTTATTTGCGTTGTGGGTGCAAGGCTTGGACTTCGATTGGGATAGGCTTTACGGCGCAGAAAAGCCGGCTCGTGTCAGCTTGCCTACCTATCCGTTTGCTAAAGAAAGTTATTGGATTTTATCCAACGAGGTTGCCCCGATCAAACAAGCTGAAGGTATCAAAGCGAGTAACCCAGTTAAACAGGAAGAATCAGTAAATAATACACTAACGGCTGCTATGGTTTGGCAGGAAATGCCAATTCCACCTCATATTAATACACAGCGTTATACTGAACATTTGATATTTTTTTGTGAAGCCAACTTTTTTGGGCTGTCTGAAGAAGAATCCAAACAGTTTTCTTCAATAATGCCTGATAGTCGGTGTATGGGTTTTCATTCAACCGAAAACGCTATTGAGTCTCGCTATACTGAATATGCTATACGTTGTTTTGAACAGATTCAAAAAGTACTGAAAAAGCCATTTGATGAACAGATATGTGTTCAAATTGTCGTACCTGATATGGGTAAAGAGACTGCTGAAGAGATACTTTTTACTGGATTATCAGGATTGCTTAAAACAGCATCGTTAGAGAACCCCAAGATTATCGGCCAGCTCATTCAGGTAGGCATAGATACACACCTCAAGGACCTAGCCACCATATTGCAGGCAAATAAACATTTAACTCAAGACTCTGTTATCAGAT
>JANQMK010000489.1 GCA_028280085.1 Pseudomonadales bacterium | reverse complement strand
GGTTGCAACAAACGCCATCTAACCAAATTTTACTTGGAATTTCGCTTTTCTTGACGTTTTTTATCATGTCGCCTGTGTTGCAAAAAGTGAATGAGCAAGCTATTCAGCCCTATATCAATGATGCAATAACGTCTAAACAAGCGTTTGAAAGAGCGGCCCAGCCTTTTCATCAGTTTATGTTATCTCAAACGCGCGAAACAGATCTGAATTTATTTTTTCGAATATCTAATACAGCGAAAGTCAATGGACCCAAGGATGTGCCTTTCACCATCCTTGCTCCCGCCTTTGTGACTAGCGAGCTGAAAACGGCGTTTCAAATTGGCTTCATGCTTTTTATACCTTTTTTAGTCATTGATATTGTTGTTGCGTCTGTTTTGATGGCAATGGGTATGATGATGTTATCGCCCATTATTATCTCTTTGCCATTTAAAATAATGTTGTTTGTAATGGTTGATGGTTGGGCAATGGTTATTGGTACACTGGCATCTAGTTTCGGTGTTTGATAAGTGATAATTGGCTATATATGAAAATAACGGCTATCAACTGCCTCTTATAGGTGTTGTCATGGATACTTTCGCAGTCCTAGATTTATTTCGAGAGGCGCTTTACATCGTCATGATAGTTTCCTCGGCATTCATTTTACCTAGTTTGGTCGTTGGACTTGTTGTGAGCGTGTTTCAAGCGGCTACCCAGATTAATGAGCAAACATTGAGTTTTTATCCTCGTTTAATTACGACTTTCGTTGCAATGTTGGTTGCAGGGCCTTGGGCTTTAAGATTAGTGCTTGATTTCTTTCAACGCTTAATAACTGAAATTCCGCTATATCTAGGCTAATTAGCTGGGCGGCGCTTATGTTTAGTATGGCAATAGAAGAACTTGCGCAACAGGTAGGACATTATCTATGGCCATTTTTTCGAATTGCGGCTTTTCTTCAGTTAGCACCTATTGTTGGCACACAGATAGTTAATCCTAGGGTTAGGCTTGCAATTGCGATTGCTATCAGTCTACTCGTTATCCCGTTGTTGCCGCCTATGCCGGCGTTTGACGGTATTACGCTGGATGCAGCGATCATTACTGTCCAACAGATTGTGGTTGGGTTAGCGATGGCGCTGGTTTTACAGTTTCTTTTTCAGGTATTTATTGTCGGTGGTCAGATGATAGCGATGCAAACCGGTCTTGGTATGTCGCAGATGATTGACCCTGCGAGTGGTGTCAGTGTCGCGGTAGTGGGTCAATTTTATCTTATTTTAACCACCCTATTATTCGTAACAATGAATGGTCATATATTAATGATCGAAGTACTAATTGAGAGTTTTCGCACTATTCCAGTTGCTACTAATGGCCTGTCTGCTGCTTCAATATGGGCCCTCGTAACAAGTCCCAGTTGGATATTTTCGGCTGCATTGATGCTAGCTTTAGCACCTGTTACGGCGATCTTATGCATTAATATTACATTTGGTGTAATTACTAAAGCCGCACCTCAGCTGAACATATTTACCGTTGGTTTTCCCGCAACACTACTATTGGGTTTAGTCGTTATTTGGTTGAGCCTTATTGAATTTACATCAGTATATGAAAAATATTTCTACGAAGCATTCATACGTATGCGGGAGTTAATTGGTGCTTAACAGTAAAGTAAATTGGCTTTAGCACAACAAACCTGTAGTAAGGAATTAGGCGATGGCTGAAGAAGACAGCGGCCAAGAGAAGACCGAAGAACCCACCGGCAAACGTCTCGACAAGGCGCGTGAAGAGGGGCAAATACCTCGTTCCAAGGAGTTAACCACCACTGCTTTATTAATGGCGTCGGCACTGACACTATTACTACTGGGTAAATCAATGAGTGATCAGTTGCAGGCGATGATAAAAAAGAACTTCTCTGTCTCACGCGAAGATATATTTGAATATTGGACGCCAGTTAAGTATTTAGGCCAGAGTTTTCAAGATGCTTTTTGGACAGTATTGCCGTTATTTGCTGTGTTGTTTTTCGCTGTATCGGCATCAACGCTTATGCTTGGTGGATTCCTTTTTAGTACCAAAGCATTTGCCCCTAAGATATCGCGTTTGGACCCAATTGCCGGGATTAAGCGCATGTTTTCTATGAAGTCATTGGTCGAATTAGTAAAAGCCATAGCTAAATTTCTGTTGGTTTTGTCGGTTGCGTTATTGATATTAAATGGTTTAAAGGCAGATATTATGTCAATTACTAATGCAACATTATATGCTGCTATGGCTAAATCTGTGCATATTGTCTTAGGCCTCGGGTTAGCATTAGCGGTAACTACCATATTGATATCCGTCATTGATGTGCCTTTTCAAATCTATGATCATAAAAAGCAATTAAAGATGACCATGCAACAGGTTAAAGATGAGCTGAAAGATACAGAGGGTAAGCCGGAGGTTAAAGGAAAAATACGCCAGCTACAAAGAGAAATGGCACAAAGCCGGATGATGGGAGATGTACCAGATGCCGACGTTGTTATCACCAACCCAACCCATTATTCGGTCGCACTTACTTATGACCCTATGAAACCAGGTGCGCCGGTAGTGGTAGCAAAAGGAACCGATTTCATTGCGCTAAAAATAAGAGAAATTGCAACGGCCCATGACGTGCTAATGGTTGAAGCACCACCATTAGCACGTGCCGTGTATTATACTACTGAGGTTCGACAGGAAATTCCAACGGAACTCTATAATGCTGTTGCTCAGGTACTGGCTTATGTCTATCAACTACGACGCTTTAAGGATAGAAAAGGCGAGAGGCCAAATGCTTTAGGTGACCTAGATCTACCACCTGATATGATATTTGACGACTGATGTGATAGATAGAAGATGACTAAAGAGCCTATGTTGATGTTGTAAAGTAGAGTTCAGTTACTGGTACCTAAGTTTAGTGTATGGCGAGCTATTGATAGCCTTGCACTGTCCTTCATCCTTTTTCCATCTAGTTATTCCATATAAATATAAATGTTTCAAAGGAACAGCGGCCGCTCTCCATATTTAGGTAAGTTTCTTGCAATAGCTTGAATGAAGAATATGAATGTCAAAAAAATGGATAAAGTATTGGGTAAATAGATAGTATGGCGTTTCCTCAGTTAAACTCAGTTAAGAATTTATCCTTTGATCCTAAACAGACAGTTAACAATATTAAGGCGTTAGGCTCCGGTAACCTTGGTATTCCTATTCTGCTGCTCGTTATCCTCGGTATGATGACGTTGCGGTTACCTTCTTTTTTATTGGATGTGTTATTTTCATTTAATATTGCTTTATCAATCATTGTGTTACTGGTGGCTGTTTATTCACTCAGGCCATTAGATTTTGCGGTATTTCCTACCGTGTTGCTCGTAGCAACACTGCTTCGATTGGCATTGAATGTGGCTTCTACCCGCGTGGTTTTGCTTGATGGCCATGCGGGTGGGGATGCCGCCGGTAAGGTTATTGAGGCTTTTGGTGAAGTCGTTATTGGTGGTAACTATGCAGTTGGTTTAGTGGTTTTCCTTATCTTAATGATCATCAACTTTGTCGTCGTAACTAAAGGCGCAGGGCGTATTTCGGAAGTCAGTGCCCGTTTTACATTGGACGCTATGCCGGGCAAACAAATGGCTATTGATGCGGATTTGAATGCCGGTCTAATTGGTGCTGACGAGGCAAAGATAAGGCGAGCGGAGATCAGCTCTGAGGCCGATTTCTATGGTTCCATGGATGGTGCCAGTAAATTTGTACGTGGCGATGCAATTGCGGGTATATTGATATTGCTCATCAATATTGTAGGTGGTTTGAGTATTGGTATGGCACAGCATGATCTAGAGTTTTCTGATGCTATGGAAAAGTACTCTTTACTAACCATTGGCGATGGGCTTGTTGCTCAAATCCCATCATTGCTCTTATCCACGGCAGCGGCCATTATGGTGACCCGTGTCAATAGCGCTCGAGATATGTCTGAGCAGATTATGGATCAGATGTTCGATTCGCCCAAGGCTTTAGGAATCACAGCTGGCATTTTAACGGTTATGGGTTCGATTCCAGGTATGCCTCATTTATCCTTTTTAAGCTTGGCATTGGTATGTGGCGGCGGAGCATTTACAATTCGTTTCTTGGAAAAGAAATCTATCGAGGATCGTGAAGAAGCTGAGAAGAAAGAGTTAGCAATACAAGAACAACATAAAGCATCCGAGCCTATGGAGTTAGGGTGGGATGATGTGACACCGGTGGATATGATTGGTTTAGAAGTAGGCTACCGGTTAATTCCCTTAGTTGATAAAGGTCAAGATGGTTCGCTATTGGGGCGTATTAAAGGCATTCGCAAAAAGCTTTCGCAGGAGATTGGCTTTCTTATTCCTTCAGTGCATATTAGGGATAATTTGGATTTATTACCCAATGTTTACCGAATTAGCCTGATGGGTGTTACTCATGGCGAAGCGGAAATTCATCCAGACAGGGAGTTGGCCATTAACCCTGGTCAAGTATTTGGCAAATTAGATGGTATTGAGAGTAAAGACCCGGCATTTGGGTTGGATGCCGTATGGATTGAGGAATCACAAAAAGAACATGCTCAGACATTAGGTTACACCGTGGTAGATGCCAGTACAGTGGTTGCCACTCATCTCAACCAGATCATTCAACAACATACCCATGAGTTACTAGGTCATGAGGATGTCCAAAAACTCATTGATCTTTTAGCAAAAACATCGCCTAAGTTAGCAGAAGAGCTTGTGCCGGGCATGATTTCGATTAATTCGCTACATAAAGTACTGCAATCATTATTACAAGAAAGTATTCCAATTCGTGATATGCGTACTATCGCTGAGGCA
>JANQMK010000480.1 GCA_028280085.1 Pseudomonadales bacterium | reverse complement strand
AAGAAAAGACAATTGACGTTGATTTAGTAACAGCTTATGAATTGGAACCAGCGACTTACGATAATTTGACGCAGTCACTGAGTACTAAATTATCACGTGATATTCATGTGAATGCGACAGTTGATAGCAATCTACTGGGTGGTGTCGTCGTCCGAGCAGGCGACACGGTGATAGACGGATCCATACGTGGAAAATTAGCCAAACTGGCTGAACAATTGAATGGCTAATGTAGGCTAAAAAAGAGGGTTGAGGAACAGAGCATGCAGCAACTGAATCCATCAGAAATCAGTGACATTATTAAACAGCGGATAGACAGTTTAGATGTGTCGAGTGAAGCTAAAAATGAGGGCACTATTGTTGGTGTTACTGACGGTATTGTACGTATCCATGGTCTCGCCGATGTTATGTACGGTGAGATGATTGAATTTGAAGGTGGTGTCTATGGTATGGCGCTCAACCTGGAACAAGACTCAGTCGGGGCCGTTATTTTAGGTGGTTATCTATCGCTTGCCGAGGGCCAAAAGTGTAAGTGTACGGGCCGTATTTTAGAGGTTCCAGTAGGTCCTGAGTTAAGTGGCCGTGTAGTTGATTCGTTAGGTAACCCCATTGATGGTAAAGGGCCGATTGAAGCTAAACAAACTGATCCCATCGAAAAAGTGGCGCCAGGTGTAATTTGGCGGAAATCAGTTGATCAGCCAGTTCAAATTGGTTTAAAGGCTATTGATTCTATGGTGCCCATCGGTCGCGGCCAGCGTGAGCTTATTATTGGTGACCGCCAGATTGGTAAAACAGCTGTTGCTGTTGATGCCATCATTAATCAGAAAGGCACAGGAATTAAGTGTATCTATGTTGCGGTCGGGCAGAAGGCTGCCTCTGTTGCGGGCGTTGTTCGCAAGCTAGAAGAGCATGGCGCGATGGAACATACAACGATAGTTGCGGCTAATGCATCTGATCCCGCGTCTATGCAGTTTATTGCGCCCTTTACTGGTTGTACGATTGGTGAGTACTATCGTGATCGAGGCGAAGATGCGCTGGTTATCTATGATGATTTAACCAAACAAGCTTGGGCTTACCGTCAAATATCACTGCTATTGCGTCGTCCGCCTGGCCGAGAAGCTTATCCTGGAGATGTATTCTATTTGCATTCTCGCCTATTAGAACGTGCCGCTCGGGTCAGTGAAGACTATGTTGAAAGATTTACGGAAGGAAAGGTAACAGGTAAAACCGGTTCACTAACTGCGTTGCCCGTGATTGAGACGCAAGCTGGTGACGTTTCTGCTTTTGTTCCTACCAATGTTATATCTATTACTGATGGGCAGATTTTCCTTGAAACTGATTTATTTAACGCTGGTATCCGCCCAGCTATGAATGCTGGTATTTCGGTGTCTCGTGTTGGTGGCGCTGCGCAGACCAAGATAATGAAAAAGCTATCTGGTGGTATTCGTACTGCGTTGGCTCAATACCGTGAACTTGCCGCTTTCTCTCAATTTGCATCCGACCTTGATGAAGCAACTAAAGCTCAGCTGGACCACGGGGAAAGGATTACAGAGCTGATGAAACAGAAGCAATACTCGCCGATGAACGTGGCTGAAATGGGTCTTGTTATTTATGCCGCTAATGAAGGTTATTTAAAGAATGTAGATGTTGCAAAAATTGGTGACTTTGAGTCTTCATTGTTATCGTTTGTTAACAGCGAGTATGCCGAAGTCATGAGTACAATTGCTGAGACAGGTGATTGGAATAAAGATCTAGAAGCGAAGTTTAAAGAAGCTTTGGAAAAGTTTGCTGCGACCCAAACCTATTAGTCCTAGATAGATGGCAAGGCGCAAATTTGCTAGAAATACTCTGAGGTTTACATTACATGCCAAGTACTAAAGAGATACGCACGCAGATAACAAGTATCAAAAGTACCCAAAAAATTACCAGCGCAATGGAAATGGTTGCTGCCAGTAAAATGCGTAAAGCGCAAGATCGCATGCAGCGCGGTAAGCCTTACGCTAATCGAATTCAGCAGGTGGTTGGTCATTTGGCTAATGCAACGCCTGAGTATCGGCACCTTTACATGCAAGATCGAGCCGTTAAACGCGCCGGGTTTATTATTGTGTCAACTGATCGTGGTTTGTGTGGTGGTCTAAATATAAACCTGTTCAGAACCGCTATACAATCTATGAAAGAGTTAGCTGATCAAGAGGTGGGTATTGATCTCTGCCTAATTGGTTCTAAAGCTGCTAATTTCTTTAATAGCTATGGTGGCAATGTTGTCGCCTCTATACGTGATTTGGGTGAAGCGCCTTCGGTAGCTAACCTGATTGGTGGTATAAAGGTTATGCTAGATGCTTTTTCAGAAGAAAAGATAGATAAGCTGTTTTTAGTGGGTAATGAATTTGTCAACACCATGACACAAACTCCCTACATTAATCAATTACTGCCACTACAGCCGGAAGATAACTCTGAGCTTAAGCATCATTGGGATTATTTATATGAGCCAGATGCCAAGGAGCTGTTGGATGGCCTGCTGGTGCGTTATATTGAGTCACAGGTTTATCAAGCGGTGGTAGAGAATGGCGCTTGTGAACAGGCATCCCGAATGTTGGCTATGAAGAATGCCACAGACAACGCAGGTGGCTTAATTGATGACTTAGAACTGGCATTTAATAAGGCAAGACAAGCAGCGATTACTCAAGAATTGTCTGAGATTGTAAGTGGTGCAGCTGCTGTTTAGGCGCTGCTGCTTGCTTAAGGGTAAGTATAGATTTGGGTGAAGACGTAACGTCGAGTACTGTAGAGTTTACATTGCTAGTTAACAAAAGATTGAATTTATTATGTTTAAGAGGAACCGGAAATGAGTAGCGGGCACATCGTTCAGGTCATTGGCGCGGTTATTGATGTGGAGTTTCCAAGAGAAGCTATCCCACGGGTTTACGACGCTTTAAAGGTAGAAAACACCGAGCTTACATTAGAAGTTCAGCAACAATTAGGTGATGGCGTTGTTCGCACCATTGCGATGGGTTCTTCTGAGGGTGTTAAACGCGGTCTAAACGTGACTAACACGGGAGAAGCCGTCAAGGTACCAGTAGGTGAAGAAACCCTGGGCCGCATTATGGATGTGTTAGGCAATCCCATTGATGAAGCCGGCCCTATTGGGCAAAAGGAAGATCGCGCTATTCATCAAAAGGCCCCTGCTTACGAAGAACTTGCCGCTTCGGATGACTTACTTGAAACGGGTATTAAGGTTATTGATTTGGTTTGTCCGTTTGCCAAAGGGGGTAAGGTTGGCCTGTTCGGCGGGGCTGGTGTTGGCAAGACAGTTAATATGATGGAATTGATTAACAACATTGCGAAAGAGCACTCTGGTCTTTCAGTATTTGCGGGTGTGGGTGAGCGCACGCGTGAAGGCAATGACTTCTACCATGAAATGAAAGAGTCCAACGTACTTGACAAGGTGGCGATGGTTTATGGTCAGATGAACGAGCCTCCTGGCAACAGATTGCGGGTAGCGTTAACGGGCTTGACTATGGCGGAACGATTCCGCGATGATGGCAAAGACGTGCTATTGTTTGTTGATAACATTTATCGTTACACTTTGGCCGGTACTGAGGTGTCAGCGTTATTAGGCAGGATGCCATCTGCCGTGGGTTATCAACCTACGCTTGCTGAGGAGATGGGTGTTTTACAAGAGCGTATCACGTCGACTAAGACAGGCTCGATCACCTCGGTACAAGCAGTCTATGTCCCTGCCGATGACTTGACTGACCCTTCTCCTGCTACAACGTTTGCGCACCTTGATTCAACGGTAGTATTAAGTCGTGATATTGCTGCTAAGGGCATCTATCCCGCGGTTGATCCGCTGGATTCGACATCTCGCCAGCTTGATCCACTTATTATTGGCCAAGAACACTACGATGTAGCGCGTGGCGTTCAGTCAGTCTTACAGCGTTATAAAGAATTGAAAGATATCATTGCAATTTTGGGTATGGATGAGTTGTCTGAAGAAGATAAGCTTACCGTATCTCGAGCACGTAAAATTGAGAGATTTTTGTCACAGCCGTTCCATGTTGCAGAGGTGTTTACTGGTTCACCTGGTAAGTACGTGCCTTTAAAGGAAACTATTAGTAGCTTTAAAGCCATATTGGCTGGTGAGTACGATCATTTGCCAGAGCAGGCCTTCTATATGGTCGGAACGATAGAAGAGGCAGTAGAAAAGGCAAAAAGCTTATAAATTGCTAAAAAAGGCCTATGTTAGATAAAGTGAAATATTGAGGCATTATTATGGCTATGACCATACATTGCGACATCGTTAGCGCGGAAGAAGAGATCTATTCTGGCTTAGTCGAAATGGTAGTGGCGACGGGTGACCTGGGGGATTTGGGTGTAAATTATGGTCATGCTCCCCTATTAACTGGATTAAAGCCTGGACCAATAAGGCTTGTTACACAGTCTGGTGAAGAGCAGGTCTACTATGTTTCCGGTGGTTATTTAGAGGTTCAGCCTAGCACAGTGACAATCCTTGCTGACACTGCTCTGCGGGCGGCTGATGTTGACGAAGCTGCAGCATTGGAAGCGCAAAAGCAAGCTGAACAAGATCTCATTAATCAAGGCTCAGATTTTGACTATTCACGAGCGGCTACCCAGCTTGCCGAAGCAGCTGCTCAGCTGCGTGTGCTTAAGGCTATTCGTAAAAAGATAGGTTAATAAGTTAGCATGTTGGGCAAGCTTTTAGGCAGTTAGTATGACTTGTATCGTGGTTTAGTGATAAAAAGGGTGGCTTTGGCTACCTTTTTTTTTGACTTGATTAGTTGGTTATTTTTCATAATACTTATTTATAAAGAGATTTGGACAATAGGTTACATGAACGTTCACACTGTCATTCTCGCTGCAGGCCAAGGCTCTCGAATGCATTCCGCATTGCCAAAAGCTCTTCATACCATTGCCGGTACACCGATGGTTCAACATGTTATCAATACCAGTAAACAGGTTAGTAATGCTATTCATGTTGTTGTTGGTCATGGTGCTGAAGCGGTAAAAGCAGCTATCAACGACGATACAATTCACTGGGCTTTGCAAGAGCAACAATTGGGTACAGGCCACGCTGTGCTGCAAGCAATGCCTGATATTGATGCCGACAGTGTGGTTCTCATACATTATGGCGATGTTCCCCTCACAGAATTAAAAACGCTGCAATTACTTGTCAGTAACGTGACGCCTAGTAATCTTAATTTAATGACGGTAACACTGGATGATCCAGCGGGTTACGGTCGGATCATAAGAAATGATAAGCAGGAAGTTGTTGCCATTGTTGAGGATAAAGATGCCACTGAGCAACAGAAGCTGATTAATGAGGTTAATACCGGAATCATATCCGTTAATGCAGGCTTGTTACGAGAGTGGCTGCCGACACTGTCAAACAACAATGCGCAAGGAGAATATTACTTAACTGATATTATTGCGCTCGCTGCTGAAAATGGCTGCTCTATTACTACTGTTCAGCCCAGTTCTATGCTAGAAGTTCAAGGTGTTAACAACAAAATACAATTAGCGGAAATCGAACGTCAATACCAATTGCAACTGGCAGAAAGATTGATGAATGCTGGCGCCACTATTCGAGATCCAAGACGGTTTGATTGTCGTGGCCAGTTGGTTGTGGGGCAGGATGTTATTATAGATATTAATAATGTCTTTGAAGGTGAAGTCAGTTTAGGTAATAGTGTGGTAGTTGGTGCCAATTGCGTCATTTCCAATTCCACTATTGGCGACGATGTTATCATTGAACCTAATTCTGTTATTGATCAAGCAGTAGTTGGCGACAATTGCCAGATTGGACCATTTGCTCGAATAAGACCAGGTACTACGCTAGCGAATAACGTAAAAGTGGGCAACTTTGTTGAAACCAAAAAATCTACTATTGGTAGTGGTAGTAAAGTTAATCACCTCACTTATATTGGCGATGCTCATATTGGTCAACGAACAAATATCGGTGCGGGAACCATCACGTGTAATTATGATGGCGTTAATAAATCTAAAACAATTCTAGGAGATGATGTGTTTATAGGTTCAAACACATCATTGGTAGCGCCAGTTACTGTTGCAAACGGTGGTACAGTGGGCGCCGGCTCTACCATTACTAAAGATGTTGCAGAGCAAGAGTTGGCTATTGCGCGGCGTGAGCAACGCAATATAAAGGGTTGGAAAAGGCCGAAAAAGAAAGGCTAAGGTATACTTATTACTGATTCAATTGGCTTAAAATTCTAGGGCAAATGTTATGTGTGGAATCGTCGGTGCAACTGCAGAAAGAAACGTGGTTAAGATACTAGTAGAAGGCCTGCATCGTCTGGAATACCGTGGTTATGATTCGGCTGGACTGGCTTTAGTTGATGGCGATAGCGCAGGTATAACGGCCTATAAAAGGCTTGGCAAGGTTGCCAACTTAGAAAATGCGCTAAAGGAGAATCCTCATGATAGTCATGTGGGTATTGCACATACTCGATGGGCAACTCACGGTAAACCCAGCGAAACTAATGCACACCCTCATCTGTCAGCAGATAGTATTGCTCTCGTTCACAACGGAATCATTGAGAACCATGCTGAATTACGCGATATGTTAGTTGCTGAAGGATATGAGTTTGTGTCAGAAACTGATACAGAAGTTATCGTGCACTTAGTGCATAAATATTTTCAGCAACAGCAAGAATTATTTAAAGCTGTAAAATCCGCTATCGCTCAACTAGATGGTGCATTTGCCTTAGCGGTGCTATGCAAGGACGAACCCAATCATATTGTTGTGGCGCGAAGCGGAAGTCCACTCGTCATTGGGGTGGGTATCGATGAAAATTTTATTGCTTCAGACCAATTAGCGCTGCGCCAAGTCACCGATAGATTTATCTTTTTGGAAGAAGGTGACATGGCTGATGTCAGTTGCGACCAGTTAAATATATTTGATGTTCATGGTGAGCTAGTCGAAAGAGAAGTGGTGCAATTAGATGACTATGCTGATGCCTCTGATAAGGGCCAGTTTCGTCACTATATGATGAAAGAAATTTTTGAACAACCTAAGGTCGTCGCAGAGACGCTCAGAGGGCGGCTTGGCAAGCATCAAGTTATGGAAGAGATATTTGGCGCTGATGCATCATCTTTATTTGATAGGGTGAAAAGAGTTCAAATTGTTGCTTGTGGTACTAGCTATCATACAGGTGTTATTACACGTTATTGGCTTGAATCTATAGCGAAAGTACCATGTAACGTAGAAATTGCCAGTGAGTTTCGCTATCGTGATGTGGTTGTTGAGCCAGATACTATTTTTATAACGATTTCTCAGTCTGGCGAAACAGCTGATACCTTGGCTGCATTGCGCAAGGCTAAAGATATCGGTTATACCGCCAGTCTAACAATTTGTAATGCACCAGCTAGTTCGTTAGTGCGAGAGTCTGACCTAGTCTTGATGACCCAGGCAGGTCCAGAAATTGGCGTTGCATCTACCAAAGCTTTTACGACTCAACTGGTTTCTTTATTGTTATTTACCCTGGTTATTGGTCGTAGAAACGGTTTGACGCCAGCGCGTGAGCAAGAGATTGTTTCTCAATTAAACGAACTATCTGACCTATGTGCTAAAACGTTAGAGTTAGCAGATCGCATCAAAGAGGTGTCTAATCATTTTACCGAAACGACCAGCTGCTTGTTTTTGGGTCGGGGCATGCAATATCCTGTCGCTATGGAAGGCGCGCTTAAGTTAAAGGAAATTTCCTATATTCACGCTGAGGCCTATCCTGCGGGTGAATTGAAACACGGACCGTTGGCGCTAGTAGATAGTGAAACACCAATTGTTGCGGTTGCGCCAAATAATGATTTGTTGGAAAAATTGAAATCGAACTTAGAGGAGGTTCGCGCACGGGGCGGCCGTCTCTATGTTTTTGCCGACGTTAACTCAGGTTTTTCTGAAAGCGACGGCGTTACTGTCATTAACGTACCCCATGTTAGTGATGTGCTAGAGCCACTTATCTATACCATTCCTTTGCAACTATTGTCCTATTATGTTGCCGTTTTGCGAGGTACAGATGTAGATCAACCGAGAAATTTAGCTAAATCTGTCACAGTTGAGTAGCCTTGTTCTATGTAGCATACGAACGGTTAAAGTTGCTTAGTCAGTACAAATTTTTTGTCTATTTACTGAACTTTTATAAACATAGCCTGGTTACTGTTGTAAAAAGTAAATAAAGTGGTACTAAATGTATATTTGTACATGACAGTAGTATCCATCTTAATCCGAGCAGAAAGTTATCTTTAGCGCTGAATAATATCATATAAGTTTAATAAATAGCCTATTTAAATAAAGATACTAATTTAAC
>JANQMK010000473.1 GCA_028280085.1 Pseudomonadales bacterium | reverse complement strand
AAGGGGTGGGGCACCCCAAATTGAGGCGCTATTATCGTAGTAACGAACATTGAGTGCAATAATAGCGCAGACAATTATTGTCTTTAGTACTTAAAACAGGCATTTTTCACTATTTAACAATAACGTAGCGGAGCAATATCCCGCATTATTGGCAATATAACTGGCTCTAAAAAAGCCACTGAAAGCAAATTGAAATAAAATTTAAATCTAACCGGCACTGCAAACGGCTACTATTCAATCCATAGTGCAAGCAACTATCCTACTATCCCGCCATGTTCAATTGGCCTATTCGCAAATTAAACACCTCAGTAGTCCAGCAGTACATAACCGATACAGAACCCAGCTTTCATGTTTCAATTAACGTGGGTACTCAATTTACATGAGCTACTTGGACTAAATAGGCATTCAACATTTAACGGTATGCCAAGCCGTTGGGTTAGCCATATGTTAAGATCAAATAATATACAGACGATAACTTCAGCGATTGCCTAAACGACGCAGATTGCCCGGCGTAAAATACCTTACGGGGTAAGGTGTATCTAACCTCGTCAATGCTTTTGGCTCTTCGTTGTAAAGCTTATCGATCACATAGGCATTGTTTTGCAAGTCAAACAACACCTCTACCCGACCCGTAATACCAGGCAGATCATAGGCGTTGGTAGAGTTAATAATATGACTCCGCCAAATATTATCTTTGCTGTCGTAATTGTCAGCCAAATGTACCATCCAACTATCTTCATCAATAAAGAATTGTCGTCTAGCATATATATGGCGTGACTTACGTTTCAACGTTGCTTCCACTACCCAAACACGGTGCAGCTCAAAACGAAACAAGTCAGGGTTAGGATGCTTCGGTGTCATAATATCTTTATACTTTAACTTATTGTTTTCAAATTTGTAGTTGTGGTAAGGAATGAAAACTTCGCGCTTACCTAACAACTTCCAATGATAACGGTCAATCGCCCCATTAAAACCCGTCCGTTCATCATCAGTTCGTAAGCCACCAACCCCCGACGGGTTATCATAACCGACGGTCGGCGCCCGACGCACCCGTCGAGTACCCGGTATATAAGCCCACACAGCTCTGGGATTCACATCTTGATTAAGATATTCATGAACTAAGATAATCTCGCCTTTTTGCCGCACGGGCTCAAGCGTATATTTTAGATAATATGCAAGGATATTTGTCTCGGCAAAAAGTTTAGCGTCTAAACTGGGGTCTATATAAGAACCGCGGATAATGTCGCGGTATTTACTCAAGGCAATACTACCACCGGGATACACCGCCGCTTCGACATAGACAGCTTCTGAACTCCACGGGCGCTGATATACAATATGGTTCCAGATAACTTCTGCGCCATTTTTAGGAAGGGGAAAAGGCGTACCGAAGTGAGCATTATTAACGCCAACCCCCTGCACCAGTTCTGCGTTGAGCGCATTAGTATGCGTGGCCTGATGAACACGGTCACTATAACGAACGTCACGATGAGAAGTATAGATTGGTAATCTAAATGAATTGGGAAACTTTTTCAGTATAGCTATTAAGCCAGGGGTTAAATGGTCTTCATATTTTGGTATATTCGAGGCCGTAATATAAAATAGTGGTTTTTCGTTAGGGTACATTTCTGGGTAATGATTACCTGTACCTGGATAGTCCACCCAGCTGGGAGCACCAAGGATTTTTCCTGTATACGCCGGAATGGTGCCCGCTGCATTACCGGCGCGTTCAGCTCCCATGGGTGTCAGCTCATTACCAAGTTTTTTCGCTTCTTCCTCAGATACTGCCGCAAAAGCCGGTGCTACGATTTCGCAGACTAGCAGCCAAATTAACAATAAAAACTTTCGTCCCACGTTTTAAGCCCTCACTTATCAATTTCGAGAATACCGCTAACAAGGCCGTTTATGCCGATCACCCAATTGACTTCCTGATCAATGCCCATCAACAGGTTATCAAAGCTGACATTATAAACGATAGTTGTTTTACAATCTCTATCATGTTAATAAACTGTAGTGCGCTTAAAATCAATCGCGAACCAGGCAAGCCCTGCCTAACTAGCTAAAACAGAGAACATCAAGGTACTTAAAATCAACACCGAGAGCAAAAATCAAACAAAACGAACATAGCAGCTACCATCGCTACCGAAACAGCCCCATTATTCCCCGAGTATCATTGATAGATTGGCCCAACCAAGGCATTATTTATGGATTAATCAAATTGAAGCGAATACCCTACCTACGGTATCAGTGTGTTTACCACTAAGGTTAAGTGTGAGGCACTAAACAATAGCGTAAATGTATGGAAAACGGCTAAGAAAAACAAATAATCAAAGGATACTAATTAAAATCTACTAACTTAAAATCGATGTAACAGCGCTGACAACATCAAAGAGCCGATTAACTACTACTAGATTACTCACAAAAAACCAATAGGCATAATTATCTATTTCATAATGATCGACTCAGCAAGATGATTGTCACTGGTAATTTCAACCTTACTATCATGCTAGAATCGGGCTATTACAAAGAATATTATTGCACAGCGCATGACTGTAAAGAGCATTGCAGTATGCAAATAACACACGGCTAACACCCTTGAAGCCAGTATACTTAAAGTTAGTATAGGAGCACCACAATGCCAGTGCTATTAACAGGCAACCTATTAACATTAGGTATGAATATAATGTGGTGTTACGACACCATCGCGTCTTTAATCACACAGCTCGGGAGATATCATGTCTAATACGCTTCCCACTATTGCAATACTAGGTGCCAGCGGAGACCTAGGCAATGGCCTTGCC
>JANQMK010000467.1 GCA_028280085.1 Pseudomonadales bacterium | reverse complement strand
TTTTGCCGGCCATAGCCTTTTACGTCAGTGATGGTTAGCCCATTAATACCGATTTCGGATAACGCGTCTCTTACATCGTCGAGCTTAAATGGTTTAATTATTGCGATAATCATTTTCATGATGACAACACCTTGGTTTGAATGTTGAGCAATTCTACCGCAAAAGCCCAAGTAGTTAGCCGATCAGCGATGCTTATCCAGGGTCTATTATCCAGGACCTAAGATAGTGCGATTGCATGTTCTATTTGAGTGCGGATGCCTTTTGAGGGGGCAGATTGTAAAAGCGGCTGCAATAGCCTGCAAGTGAGAGGTAGCCTTAACAAGTCTAAAAGGTAATGAAATCGGTGGATTTGAATGCGAGGAGTACACTAATGTTATATATAACCATCAATTGAATGCATATAGCTCACCACGAGGTACAAAGGAAATACGTTTATGGTGCACAGTGACAAAATAATTACCCATGTCACCGTTTTTTGGACAAATGATTACACTGTTATCTCATTCTAAGGGGCAGGTAGACACTGTATTTTTGCCCGGTTGAGACGTTGGTATAAAACAGTTAGCCGGTATTAGGCGCCACTCGATTGAGGTATGTGTCACAAAATCAGCATTCAGTAGCTTATTTTTGGGCGATGATCCCAAATAGCTTATCAATTTTTGATTAATATTGGCCAATCGCTGCATTTACGCAATAGCTGTATTTAGGCAATAAATACCTGGAGAAAAATAATGAGAAATGGTATCCGGGCTATCCTCTTTTGGGTTACTTGGTCTATTGCATTACAATCTTCCGCCACTAATCTGTTTAAGCATGCAGATAATGATGCACTAGGTGATTTACCGCCAGGCGTTAGCCCCAGCTGGCAAGTAGACACTGAGGTGCTGTCTCTAGATCGTATTACCTTAAACTTTCCCGACGGAGATACCTACACTGGCATTCGTACTAAGCGCCAAGTTAACGGCCGCAGTGTATCTTGGATAGGGCATATTGAAGGCAAGAATCCACTGACCCACCAAGTTGTGATGGTGTATACCCCCCATGGTGTGAGCGGTCATGTCGTTTTACCCAAGGGCACTCTGATGGTTAAACAAAAGAATGGCGTGTTAACCGTTGTTGATACCAGGGACTCAAACTATAGAATGCATGAACTCGGTGATGACGCGCGGGTTCCGATCAAGAGTGACTTGATTGAATCTAACTTGTTTGACGATGATTTGCCATCAGAAAACCCTATGCATGTGGTCGATGTCATGGTGCTTTATAGCACGTCTTACGCGTTGGCCCATGGGTCCAATACTGAAACAACAATAGAGCATCTGTTTACGACGACTAATCACGCATTTGATATTAGTGACATTGAATTGCGCATCAATCTTGTTTACACCGAGGAGATTAATTACGGCGACAATGTCGATAATGCTGTTGCGTTGGATGAGTTAACACTGGGGCAGGGCGTATTTGGTCACTTAAGAGATTTACGTAATACTCACCAGGCAGACCTGATAGTATTTTTGCGTGATTTTAATGAAGCAGTGGGTAGTTGTGGCGTTGCTTGGGTATATCAGGGGGGATCAAATTTTGGAGAGGATTATCCCTATTCTGTTGTAGCAACTGGCGAGTACACCGATAACGATACAACTTGGTATTGTTCGATTAACACGTTCGCCCATGAGCTCGGCCACAATTTTGGTAGCGCGCATGATCGTGATAATGCGGCGGTTGCAGGGATATTTGACTATTCTTACGGTTTTGGCGAAGCGGGCAATTTTGGCACCATTATGTCATATATTGCTCCCGAAGTGCCGGTGTTTTCTAATCCGGGCTTGCCAGTTAATGGTGCTAACGCGCCTTGTGGCGACGGCTTTGTTTGTGGTGTACCTGTCGGTGATCCGCACGCTGCTAACAACGCTTTGTCGATCTCCAATACTAAAGCTGCTATTGCAGCATTTCGAATCTCAGGTAACGAATCGGGACCTTTACCGACTCCCGGGCCAAGTTGTGCAACGACACCCATTGGGTTGTTAATTTTCTCTGGCTTACTGGGTTATTGTCGTCGGAAATGGTTTTCAACCCGTTAGATTGAGCTATATTGTCATCGCGCTGTCTCGCCTGAAAAACAATATCCGTAACCCACGTTCCAGATGACTAAGCTATGTTTCCAAGAAGACAGTTTCAGGAAGTCAGCCTTGGTAATGGCGTTTAGTGAATGAGAGGCTACGGTTGTTACTGCAATAAATACCTGCCCTGCGGAAAAGAATACTGCTGACAAAACAACTATAAGAATAATATATTTGATTAATAAGTGCTTATCAAGCTAACTTAAATAGCTTGTTAACAGTGCCCTGGTGCCGGCTTTGTGGCAAGGTGATATATAAAAACCTAATAATATCAGTCTATTATGGGGTTTTTCTATAGCTGCTCTTAAATAGGTTTAGATAATATCCGGGCTGAACTGGCTATCCTGCCTTGCTCAAATTGGTTACAGTCAAATAGCCAGAAGTTAGTGGATACTTAATGAACTTTTGATAAAAAAAAACCAATTTATAACGTAAGATGTATATCAATAAATCAATTATAAGGATAACATGTCGCCCTGGTTAGCCTCTATTGCTGAAAATTAAGTAAAGTGAGCTGACAAAAATTAATTAAAAAAGCATGGGTAATTCATTGGGTATTTTTGGAAGGTGGGTACAGCAGGATGGCCATGGACGATCAATATTATGTCTATATAACTGGCAAAACCGTACATGGTTTTGACCTTGCGTTATCACAGACACTGTTTGGACAGCGATTTAAGCTGACTGCCGACAAGGTAAAACGGCTTTTTAGTTTGCCTATGCCCTTGATGATTAAAAGAAAAGTTGACACTAAAACGGCCCAACAATTTAAACAAATATTGTTTGATATGGGGTTGGAAGGCTATATTGAAACAACCGCTGAACCCAATATAGATGCCAGTACCTTGTCCTTAGTGCCTTATGGGGCAGAAGCCTATTCATCTTCACCAGGGGCAGCAACAGTCACATGTCCTAAGTGTGGTTTAGAGCAATACAGATCGGCAGAATGTGTCAGTTGTGAAATTGTTTTTGATGACTATATTGTTTTTCAGCATACTTTAGGTAAGGGCCAAATATGGCCGGTTAAGACAAGTGTTAATCGTGGCAAATCTTCAACCCTGAACTATTCGCGAAGAAAAAATCACAAGCGTTTTCCGATGCGCCGGATATCTAGTGTGTTAGTCACTGTAACGATACTATTTTTTATCTTTCTCGAGTATTTTCAGTTACCTGATTTGATTGGTTAGGTCGTCAGTTAAGTATAAGGGAAAAGCTGATTGCTTGGGTGTCACTCGATATTTTCTCATTTGATCTATCTTACGCATCTCACAAAACGCGGCATGTGTTTAAGGCCTGTTGAGGTGAGTAAAAAACTGAGAATAAGCACTAATGCTATACTTTAGTTACATGCCTTAAAATTGCGAGGTGTCCTGTACTAGGATAGTGTTTTTCCCTAAAAGAACGCCGCGATTCTCTCTCTATCAAACTTAAAGGTCGACTAATAAAAATAACTAAATTGTTAGATCTAATTGTTCTAAAGGTGTCATCGAATTAGCTGGCATGAAGTTTAAGTATCGCAAATCCCGAATAATGTTAGGGTTTTGACAAGTAACCCTTTGATTCAACAGTTATCTTTAAGGCCTCATAATTTTTATTTTCCTAAAGAGCTTCAAGGTCTACAATTTAGTAGATAAGAGTTTTTTGCATAACATCAAAACATTATTTGGGTTCACAGCTTTATTACATTTGTTTACGGTTCTATTGAGTAGTAAGCGGGTAGAACATAGTAGCTGAATCACGATTAATATGACTAAACTCGAAGGTCACGAATATCAAGCGCTGGTTTATGCGGTTTCCCATGATTTAGGAGCGCCCCTAAGGGGTATGCATAATTTTGCCAAGCTATTAAGAGAAAACTGCACTGACTGTTTGGATGACCAGGCAAAGCTTTGGCTTGATGTAGTCTATAAAGACAGTTTAAAAGCACAGACTATGATTAACGGTTTGCTAACATATTCTCGTTTGGAATCCCAACCTCCGCCGGTGGAAGCTATAAATTTAAATAACATGGTGGAGAATATTATAGCGGGTTCATTGGTCTCTGCTGTTGAAGCAAAAAACCACGTGGAGGTTATGCCGCTGCCTGCTATCATGGGGCCTTATGATCACTGGTATTTACTGCTTAAGGAACTGATTACCAATGGCCTGCTTTATCAAGAAAGCGATTTGCCAAAGGTACGCGTCAGTTTTATTGAAGCACCTAGTTCGGACATTATTCGAATAGAAGATAACGGCATTGGTATCGCGCCCGATAAGATATCGCAGGTCACCCAAGTATTTAAGCGGCTACATGCCGAGACGGATTATCCTGGGGTGGGTTTAGGGCTGAGTCATGCCGAGCGGATTTTGCAACAGCAACATGGCTTCTTGGATTTATCTCCGTCTGATATGGGTGGGCTACAGGTAGATTGTCATTTTGCTAAGGGCAAGGTTATTTCACCAGAATTAGTGTGAGCATGGTTTATGCATTATACTTCTTCGGCTGATAACGATAAGCAGCATCATACTCTTCTCATGGCAGAGGATGATCCGCATGATGCTGTGTTGTTTTCAACTATGTTAAAGCAAGCGTCGCATTGTGAGTATGACGTTGTTTGTGTTAATAACATGCAGAATACATTAGACGCCCTGCAAAAAAATGACTATGCAGCGCTAATACTCGATTTTAATTTATCCGGAACGACAGGGCTTGAGAATGTTCGTCAGATTTCAACTCAGCATCCCGATTTACCTATTGTGGTTCTTACCGGTGTCGATGACGAAAGCTGTGCAATGGAAAGTTTGCAGCTTGGTGTACAAGACTTTTTATCAAAAAACCGTATCAATGCAGAGATTTTCACCCGTTCTATTAAGTATGCGTTAGAAAGAAAATACATTGAACAGCAACTTAAGCGTGCACTCGATGAAGCGGCTAATCGCAACCTTCAATTGCGAGAGCTGGCTAAGAAAGATATATTAACTAATTTACCTAATCGAAGTTACTTTTCAGAAATTGCCGAGTGTGCTATCTCGCGCGCGGAAAAATCCGGTTATAAGATTGCAGTACTGTATTTTGACCTCAATCAGTTTAAGAACGTCAATGATACTTATGGCCACAGCGTGGGAGATCAGGTGCTGCAAACAATGGCAAGTAGAGTTACGCAAGCGTTGCGTAAAGATATTGTGGTTGCTCGCGTAGGTGGTGACGAATTTGTTGTGTTAGTTGAACAACTGGAAGATGGTGCATTGGCGTATTCAGTTGCAAAAAAAATATTGGCCGCAGTAAGCTCACCAATAATGCTTGACCGCGCTTGCATCACGCTTAGCCCTAGTATTGGTATCGCGACCTATCCGGAAAGTGAAAGCGTGGATTCATTGCTACGCCATGCCTACATCGCCAAAACTGAAGCGAAAGATAAAAAGGATCACTTTGTTCATTTCTACACGAAGCAATTAGAATCACTCTATCAACGCCAACTTGCTATTGAAAAACAGCTGCCAGCGGGCCTAACCCAAAAAGAGTTTTCTTTACGCTTTCAGCCTATCGTTGACAGTCAAAGCCAACGTGTTATCGGCATGGAGTCGTTAATGCGGTGGCACAATAGAGTCCTAGGTCATGTACCACCAAATGAGTTCATTCCCATAGCGGAATGGTCTGATATTATTCATCAGTTAACAGAATTTGCGTTGGTAGAATCGCTGATGTTAGCTAAGCAATTTGCTACGGAGGCAATGCCATTGGAAAAGATTGCCATTAATGTGGCAGCGAAGCAATTTTGCGATAATAGCTTTTCAAAGCGATTTATTGAAATAGCGAGGGAGCAAAATGTACCTTTATCAAATATCTGTATTGAACTTACGGAAGGTCAAATTATTAACAACATTAATCAGTGCCGAGCACAGTTGGAAGCCTTTAAGTCCCACGGTATGAAAATAGCGCTCGATGATTATGGAACCGGATTTTCTTCCATTACTCACCTTAAGCAGTTGCCTATAGATATCATCAAAATCGATCGTTCTCTTATTGATGGATTGGATAATGAGCCGAAGAATTTGGCATTAACTGCTGGCATTATCGAAATGGCCCATCGCATGAATATGACAGTTGTCGCTGAAGGCATTGAACGGCCGGAAGAGGTTACGGTGTTGTCTGATTTGGGTTGTGACCATTTGCAAGGCTACTTCTTTGGCAAACCGATGACCGATGTTGAGTTGGTTAGTATGCTCAGCCATCAGCGCGATACTACTTGTCCTCAGTCGAATACCTAAGCAGGTCCAATACCTGGGCAAGTTCAATACCTATGTAAGTTCAATACCTACGCAAGCCCAATACCTACTCAATATGACTTGTAGTCAGACTGCTAAGTGAATGCCTAGTTAGGGGTATCATCGACTTCTTCGTCAGTCAAATCTATTTCAGATTCTTGAGAGAAACCGTTTTTCATCAATTCCTTCATGAATTTCTGCCAGTTGGTAAATGATTGAATGGACTCGTCCATGATAGGTTTTAATAAAGTGATGGAGTCAAAACTATCGCCGGCAAGTACTTTGGCTTTGATTTGGTTGATTGCTTCGTCTTGCAGAGGAGACCAGTCCGGCATGCCCATGAGTTTACGGAGCTCTTCAGGGGTGAGTTCAATATCAAACTTAATTTTCACTGCGTATCTCCCTAACAATATCCTTTGACCCGGTATTCCAAGTATGCGCTGCACATTAAATCAGCAGCCATTATAGTATATTTAGTTGGTAAATTCAGGATTGAGTGCCCGTTATTAGGTTAGAATTGACGGAATCTATTGATTTTTTTTTGCGTTTTAGCCGAAACTAGCGTTTCCTAAGACCATAGTTACTGAGTTTATACAGCTGCTGAGTTTTGTTGCTGGGTTTAGTGGCAGATTGAGTATTGTTAACCCATGGATTGAGCTGAGCGATTGGTGAAATGACCAGAACTCCGCTAAATGCAAGCTTATTGGGATGCCAAGCTAAATGAATCGGAAAAACGACCCATAGGGCTACGAAATAGCCACTCCGTAATTATGCGACTTTAATGAGCTATTGCTATACCACCGATAATCCGCTGAAGAATAGGATTTACTATGGATGACAACAAAATAGAACATGATTCTGAAGCCAATGATACACCTAAAGATCACCACCAAGATCAGGCGGAAAAGGACGCAGATTTTGTGATGCCTCGTCCCATTCAGGGTCTATCAGATGATGAAAGAAACTGGGGGGTATTCTGTCATCTCGCCGTGTTTACCGGTTTACTAATACCATTTGGCAATTTAATCGGTCCTTGGTTGATTTGGCTGATCAAAAAGGGGGAATACGATTATGTAGACTATCACGGTAAAGAGGTGATCAACTTTCAGATTACTATAGTGATTTTTATGACCATTAGCTGGGCGTTAGTGACTATTTTTATTGGCATACCGCTGGCCATTGTTGTTGGCATTTTTGCCTTTGTAGCGACCGTTATCGCGATGTATAAAACCAGCCATGGAAATTATTTTAGATATCCACTGAGCTTGCGCTTAATTCGGTGAACATCTTTGTGGTAAATATCAATGTCGTCAACAGAAAAAAAGAAATGACTAACTCTCGGTTTTTTGTCTAGTTGATATGAGATAATCGTGTTAGGGATATCTCTTGAGAACGCTATACTGATGGTGTAGAGAATGGGCTTTAGTTAGAAACTGGGTTTTGGTTAAAAGGGGCAAGTAGTCGATTATGGGCATCTTAGATATGGGCGTTTTGGATTTGCCCAGCAGTCTCTTTGAATGGCTGGATATCACTTTTTTTTCACTACTTGCACCGGTCTGGCGTTTGGTCATTTGGTCTGTGGTGACATCGCTTGTTTCCATGTTTCTATACCGCATCTTATCCTCTCAACGTAAATTGGAACAGATTAAACGGCAAGTGGTTCAGGCACGTGACGCTATGAATAATTACGATGGTGATATGGCTGGCCTTTACCCAATGATATGGGTATCGCTAAAGCTATCGATGCAGCAGCTCGGTATTACGTTGGGCCCTGCTATATTATCCTCATTGCCGGCATTGTGTTTAATCGTATGGCTAAGTAATGCTTACGGCTATGAACTACCACAGGCTGGTAGCAGGGTCACATTGCAGGTGCAACCGACCAAAAAGCTGCAAGCTACTCCAACAACAGTTTTAACGGAGCAAGATGGAGGAAGCGTTACCGTGCAATGGCCAACCAATGATGAGTCCATTAAAATGGCAGACAGCCATGGGATAGCACTATTTTCTTTACCATTGGCTCATGCTATCCCGGTTATACACAAACAAGTATGGTGGAATAGCTTAGTGGGTAACCCTAATGGTTATCTGGCAGATAATACTGATATTGAGTCAATAACTTTTTCCTTACAGAAAAAACAGTACTTATCCTTTGGGCCGGATTGGATACGGTCGTGGGAAGCTGTATTTTTTTCTTTAGTGATCTTGTTTTCTGTTGCTATAAAACTAGTTTTTAAAATTCATTAGTTGGGCCAAATCTTGCCTTATTATAACAGTTGGCTTGTTAACTATGTCTAAACAAGAACATTTTCATGTTGAACCCTGGGTAGATTATGTCGGTAGCTTTATACAAAAGCATCGACAATTTTTTATTAAATTAGGTAATCTCGAAACGTCACTACTGTCTGATACCATTGCGCAAATTACCCTTGATAAACCTATTTATATCGCCGGCTTAGCGCGTTCCGGCACGACGATTATGCTAGAGATGTTGGCTGAACATGAGGGCGTTGTCACTCATCGTTATAAGGATTATCCACCTGTTTATATTCCCTATTGGTGGAATTGGTATCTTAGCCACGTGCCCGCAAAAAAGAGGAAAGCGGTAGAACGTAGCCATAAAGATGGTATATTGATCACTCC
>JANQMK010000461.1 GCA_028280085.1 Pseudomonadales bacterium | reverse complement strand
AATATGATTATCTGAAGTGGCTATTGTCCAAGTTGCCTGAAGCGGAAAGTGTCGAAGGGATCGAATCTCTATTGCCGTGGAATATAGGCTCCACTGAGCTGGTCAACTGGGGCTATGCTTGAGCGCTTACTTTATTATTACGAAGAGGGGGCATTTTTATTGAGTTATTCTCCGGTTTTGGAAGCTTCTTTGATTTCTTTGTTTGACTTGAATTATAAAAACTAGATTTACTATATGCTTTTATAGCTTCCTCTCTAGACTTAAAAGATTTGAATTTAGCCCCAGAAAATCCTTTTACCTGCTTCTCACACTCAGACCAGGTAGCATAAATCCCTTTTTGTCTACCAACCCAGACTACATAAAACTTTGCCATCAATAATTCTCTCCTCTATTGATTGAGCGCTACCATAGCTACGGTCGTTATTAGTCCCAACCCGTCAATAGAAACTGAGATATTCCTTGTTCAACCACATAACTATTGTAGTCTCATTCATGCAAGTAAAATAAACCCTATTAATCTCTGTTATTAGTTTTCACTAATTATTTCCATATCCCCAGAATTCGCACAACAACCCCTCAGCTTTCCCCTAGTCATGGCCTGGGCTTTTAAAAAGATAAAGTCTAATTGAATAAGAACCCTTTGCTGCTCAAAATCAACCTTGCAAGGTGGGACACATATGTGCCCCATTTACTCAGCCCATTACTCAAAGTGTACTTATCAGATCAACTTATATATTATTGATTATATTAGGTTTTATAGAATTTACAGAAGATCGGAAATGACAAAAAGCAACCAATTTTATGTTGGTGCCAACTCTTGGTGCCGGCACCATTTTCCTCTTTTCTCTATACTGCTTTTACTTTAGCAATGCCTCCACAGCATCAACTAGATCATTATTGGCGAGCGGTTTTTGCAAAAGCGTAACACTAGTGTCAGCTACATCCCTATTGCGAATAATATCTCCGGTCACGAGGATGATATGCGCTCGGCTATTACGCGCTTTAAGATTCGATATTAACTGTAGTCCATTCATGTGAGGCATAGAAAAGTCAGTAACAACTAGGTCTAACTGAGAACAACGTTGATCATAGAGCGCTAAGGCTTCGCCACCATCACATGCCACCACTACATCATGACCTTCGGCTTCCAATACTGCCGCAAACAAAACACGCCACTCCCGCGCATCATCTACCACTAAAATATTTGCCACAATAACAATCCTTATTATCATTTAACACGTAGCTGTACTCTGTCACATACGCAAACCAATGACTTGCTTATCATGGTTAGCTACCTCAATTCATTGCAATTTGCAGAAAAATTTTCTTAATGAACCTGTGCTAAACCATACTTAGTTAGGCCATCCTAGATGCACGAAACACCGGGCTATGACTCGGTCTCATTCACTATTTCATTACACGGTTTTACCACACTATCTCACTACATTATCTCACGACACATCATTGGTTCTTCATATTATTGTTTTAAACGTTCTAAGCAGATCATTAACCTTGGCCTGCAATCCCAGTCAGTAGGCTACTCCACTACACCATATTGGCAAAACCAAAGCCCGTGTACACTCATCACTGTCTGCCAATGGCGCTTACCATGTTTCATTTAATCAGTTGACATACTTTGTGGCTATGCAAGCCTGTGGTATGCTCTGTAAGTCATTGATAGTAATAGAAAATAACATATTTTATGTATATTAACACACTATTTATAGAGTTAAGCACACACAACAAGAGTACGTCAAGCTGACACCGAGATGACAAGTAAAGAAAAAGCCACGCTTAGAGATATACTTGATCGCCTTAAAGAAATCGAACACATTAAAAATGATGTCGATTTAGCGACGCCGTTAAATACCAATAAGCGAAATATCTCAGCGTGGAAAGAACGCGATTCTATTCCTTGGGGTAAACTCATCGATTACTGCCACAGTAAACACATATCACTAGAGTGGCTTATCAATGGTATCGGTCCAATAACCGTATCTAAAATAATGGTAGCGGAACCAGGTGCGTTATACCGCGTCGAAACCGATCAAGACGGGGTGTATTCACTGGCTAGCAATGTATACAAGGCATTACTAAAATTAGGGCGTGAGATATCACCTAAAAAGTTTGAAGAAATTGTACGGCTATTGCATCGTGATATGCTAGACAGTGGAGCGACAGATATATCGTTTGAAAAAGTTATGGATGTGGTCAAGCTGGCAATATAGTTTAACGCCAACACCATGCAAACTGTTTTTAATACGGCCCACTATCATCGACTTTTTTTAAAACCGTCTAGGTCGATAAATAAAAGGACGAAACTTTGTTTTACTAAGCTCTGACTACCGCATTTTTAATGCTCATTGCAAACAAGTAGAGTAAAACTACTGTTAAGACAAATTTTGCATCTAGCCCTAAATCATCCGCATTCTTATGTCAACACTCAAGCGAGCGAAGGCAAAACTGCCGTAATATTTAGTCTCTTTCCCCAGTGTTACTTGCTACAATGCCTGCCCTTTGTCGCTGTAAACTAACGTCAGCGCTAAAAAGTTTTCAAAAAAGCATATAATTTGAGTTAGATATATGACGCCATTAAATAATAGGCAAAACCAAGCCGTTAACTATATCAGCGGTCCGTTACTCGTTTTGGCTGGCGCCGGTAGCGGGAAAACCAGTGTAATCACGCGCAAGATCGCCTATCTTATCACAGGCTGTCAGATTAAAGCCCAACACATAGCGGCACTAACCTTTACCAACAAAGCCGCACAAGAAATGAAAGCACGGGTAACCAAGTTAGTCGCCAGTGATCAAGTGAGCGGTTTAACTGTATCAACCTTTCACAATCTTGGCTTAAACATCATTCGGCGCGAGCGACGAGCATTAAACTATAAAAATGGCCTCTCGCTATTTGACGATACCGATTCACAAAACTTGATAAAAGAAATCGCCCTACATGAAATGAATGTCGATACTGACTTTGTTCGCGCCTTTCAATCTAATATTGCGAACTGGAAGAATCAATTGATTAGCCCAGAAGACGCAATCTCACAGGCGAAGAACGATTTGGAGGTCGCTTCGGCTCAGATATACTTAAGATATAATGACAGCCTGAAAGCCTATAACGCCGTGGATTTTGATGACTTAATTCGCTTGCCGGCTCAATTATTTACGCAAAATCTCGACATATTAGACAAATGGCAAAATAAAATTCGATACCTGTTGGTTGACGAATATCAAGATACTAATACTAGTCAATACTTGCTAGTCAAACAGTTAGCGGGTTCAAGGGCAGCCCTCACCGTGGTCGGAGACGACGACCAATCCATCTACGCTTGGCGCGGTGCTAAACCAGAAAACTTGTTCAAACTGCAAGAGGATTTCCCACAACTCAAAGTTGTTAAACTTGAGCAGAACTATCGATCGACCAATCGTATTCTTAAAGCAGCCAATGCCCTAATCGACAACAACCCTCATATATTGAAAAAAGAATTATGGAGTAGCCTTGGTCATGGCGATCCTATCAGAGTCGTTCAGTGCGCAAATGAGGAAGCAGAAGCAGAAAGAGTAGTGAGTGAAATCATCCATATGAGACTCACTCGATCACTGTCTTATAAAGACTTTGCCATACTTTATCGCAGCAATTTTCAGGCAAGACTAATTGAACTCAAGCTACAAATAAACCAAATACCCTACAAACTAAGTGGGGGCAAGTCATTTTTTTCGCGTAATGAAATAAAAGACATTATGGCTTATTTGCGCTTGTTGATTAACACTGACGATGACAACGCATTTTTACGATCAGTTAATACACCTCGCCGACATATTGGACCATCGACCCTAGAACAACTGGGCAACTACGCTAATCGACGCAAAATCAGTTTGTTTGATGCTTGCCAAGAGCTCGGTCTAACACAAGTCTTACCGGAGCAAGCTATCGAAAAACTGACACGATTTACCACATGGATGCGTCAGGTATTCGATAACAGCATGCAAAAAGATCCCATTAACGCTATAAAAAGTATGATAGAAGACATGGACTATGAATCCTGGGTCTATCAAAACAGCAGTAATGCCGCGACTGCGGCGAAACGCATGGATAATGTGTGGTACCTCATCGATCAACTTGAAAACATTATGCTAAAAGGCAAGGGGGACGAGCACGATAGTGTTACTCTGCAAAGCGCTATTAGCCAGTTAGTCTTAAGAGATTTGCTAGAGCGACAAGAAGAAGAAAGCGAAACCGATCAGGTACAGCTAATGACGCTACATGCATCGAAAGGTCTAGAGTTTCCGCTGGTCTTTATTATTGGTACTGAAGAAGACCTACTGCCAAATCGCACAAGCATTGAAGAGGATAATATTGAAGAAGAACGCCGCCTGATGTATGTCGGTATAACCCGTGCTCAAAAGTCACTGACTCTAACACTTGCCAAAGTACGTAAGCAGTTTGGAGAAATCTGCGCAACCACACCCAGTCGATTTATCGACGAAATACCACAAGAAGATATAGAATACGAAGGCTTTGGCACAAACGACGAAAAAGCCAATCAACGAAAAGCAGGGGAAACTCTTAGCAGCTTAAAAAACCTATTTGAATAGCTATTCAAATAGATAGCTAAATAACCTTAGTACAGGCTACCAAACTACAGCTAATAAATCACCGCACTTTTCGCTAACAAATTAAAGACGAAAAATAATTACTTAACGGAATCAACCATATAATCAACAACTGCCTTTATTTCTTCATCGCTGCAATCGGCACAGCCACCTCTAGCAGGCATTGCATTAATACCATTAATGGCATTGGCGTACACTGGCTCGAGACCCTGAGCAAGCCGAGCCTGCCATGCTGCTTTATCGCCAAGTTTTGGCGCGCCCGCAGCCCCCGTGGCATGACATGCCATACATGATGTGTTGTAGATTGAATCAGTACTGCGAGCACTTGACGATGTGGCCGCGACGGCCTTCGCACAATCATCTCCCTGCAAGCACGTTGAGCCCACTGGCGCAATCCGTTCGGATAAGTCGTCTGCGTTAACAACAGTTGCCGATAGTCCTTGACCTATAACTAACAGTAAAGTGACTGTAACCGCTTTAAATGTAACCTTTGCAAACATAACTTTTCCTCTTTACCCGACCTGATCAGATATCGTATCAATTGAGTTTTACTATAGGCGCGGATTATATAGCGTAATGTGCATTGCGTGAACTACAAAAACACTTACTTTTTACTTATAGTTTTTACCTATCGCCAGTCCATCGTCACATAGCTTAATATTCGAGCTGGCCAGATATTAGGGCAGCTATACTCACCCATCTGAATATCCGGTTATCAAATAAACTTTACATAGTGTCTTGTTTTGACGAGTTAGGCTTAAACAGTGGTGCTCATCAACATCTGTGCGTCTTCCGAGAGCTGACGGTAATCAACCCCTTCTTCTAGTTGGACGTATGCATCCACGCTATTAGCATGAAATCCATCGCTAACCCTGCCATAAGGGATCAGTGGATAACCAATGCCAGCCTCTTGGTGCCATTGTTTCACTTCAGCCAACATTTCTATATCGACATCACCCACTAAACTATCTATCTTCCTCCCTCTACATCGCTGATGATAGACGGCTATCACTTCAGACAAGCAAGCATAGAAACAGTGGCTGTTATAACCACCTATGTGCGTTTCAAAGCAAATATTCGTTTCTACATCGGGTTGAGAGGTAGCCACAGAATAAGTTCTAACGCCTTTATTCCAGAGCTCCGTCGCGACCGACCAGCTCAAACAGGGCGGTTGCGCATCATTTATGATGACAGCGCCCCTTCTCAGCTTACCACCCTGTAACAAATATCGATCCAGTGGAAAATCTACAGCGGAAGGAAAACCTAAAATGGCATCGGCTTCCTTTAGTTCACCATAATGAGTAATCGCTTCTACCTCAATACCGAAAGCCAGTAGGCGCTCCATAAATCTTGGTGGTACACGAAATTTTGGATCAACCAATAACAGTTTCTTTAATCCATAACGCGAGAATTCTTCGGCCACCGCAATAGCAGCTGAACGACCAATTTTACCCACGCCCAAAATAGCAATTGAACTTAGCTCATGGCTAGAAACCTGTTTTAAAATTTCAATAGTCGCCAATACTGTCGAATGATGTCCGGAAACCAGCGTCGCGCCACTATCCTTAAAACGCAAGTAGAGGTCTTTTTCGATAAGCGACGGCACGGCAGCTCCCATACCAATAACACTGGGTAGCGAGTCACACTGCTCGACAACGGCAGCGAGCTGGGCCAACGCTTCCTTCTTGGCAGAACGTAAGTTGCCTAAGATCATCTCTACAGTCCACGTAAAAGCTACAATCTGCCCAACGGATGTATTGTTGTACTCTATAGGACACACTCGCAAATGCCCCAAACGCTCCGCCGCCTGACACCACAGATCGTCGTGCACAGACAACCAAGGCAGCATTCTTCGGTAATCTAAGCAAGAGCGAAGATTAACAAGAAAAAGCAAATCTGTGGCTAAATAGTTAACCTCTGAGAATCGGGCCTGAAGAGAGGCAACACAACTTGCTAAACGTTGATGAGGTGAAGACTGATTCAAATCAATTGCTGCGCTGTCCAGTAGAGCAGCTTTATCGGCGTAACGATATGCCGATTTTTCTAGTTCCGCTTGGATATTAAAACCCATAGGCCGCCCTTAGGTGAATTTTTTACATTTTTGTTATTTTCACACATACGACTTCTTTCCCAATTCTTTCTTATTTTCTATTTCGTAAACTTGATTAAGCTACGGTCCATACAGTACTACTCATTACTCATTTAACACGATACCACTCATCCTAGCTTGTTTATAGCACTTGGCATCAATTTTCGAGCAATATTATCGAACAAAATATGCTGAGAACAATACGCTCTTTCCACCCGGCATAGATCTTTATTAGTTTATTTTTTGAAAAGGTCAAACTTATGATGAAAAAAATAAATAAGTTAGTGGCCTATCATGGATAGAGAATGTCTAGATCTCTGCTGATTTGCCGTTATCAGGCTAGCTTACGTTTATTGATTACCATGGCGCGATAGCACAAGTTAGCTGGTTATACGGTGAGGAAACTATGCTGAAGTGAAAAAAACATAAACAATAAAAACAAAAATTAACACGCCAAAAGCGCCTAGCACACTATAGAATACCAATGTGTTCTCAAATAAGTCTGCCTCATTAGCTGACTTTGCTTTACTACGCCACCGTCCGGTATCAACTCCGCAGTACTTATCTATTAGTAGAGCGCGATCATGCCGATACTGTTTCCGATCAATTTCGCCAAGCGCATACATTCTCGCTAGCGCTGATAGCTCATCCTTATCATCATCTACACCCGGCATATTAAACACACCCTGACTTAAATTATGCGACCCCAGTTGTAATACCATGCGTTACCAGGTGTGATCAACTGAAAAGCTACTATGTTTAAAGCTACGACGTTTATCGCCAGTTTAATATTAGATGCTCTTTATCACTAAACTCGACCGGCTTTGGTTATCCTAGGAGCAGTTACAACAATTCAGCTACAACGGATCAGCTCGGGACACAACAATCGATATATTATCCCGCGCTCCATTGCTCAATGCATAGTTCAGTAACGTTGTTGTGCTTTGGCCAACGTATTTCATATTGAGACACGTCATAATATCCTCGTCAGCAACTTCGTTATACAAGCCGTCACTGCACAACAGATAAGTATCGCCTTCTTGTATATTGAATGCCGCCACATCGATATATAACTCATCGCCGGCACCAACGGCTCGAGTAATGACATTCGAAGAGGGATGCGAGTCCGCATCGTCTCTAGAGATCATACCTCGTGCAATCATTTCTTCCACTTGGCTATGATCCCGGCTAATCTGGGCCAATTGATCTTCGCGAAGCCGATAAAGTCGAGAATCTCCCGCCCACATGCAGATACCCACAACACCAGATACCGTCATCAATACAACGGTACTACCCATCGTCTTGCCATGGTATTTAATAGCAGATAAATCCAGTATTTCAGAATTAACCTGTAGCAGGGCATCTTCAATATGATCGACAAAATCACTCAAATGTTCACAAGCAGCAATGCTATCGAGCGAATCCACCACCATTTTGCTTGCTAAATCGCCAGCTTCATGTCCACCCATACCATCCGCTACAGCCCATAACGGAATACTATCATTTACCATCAATGAGTCTTCGTTAATATTACGGATCTTGCCAGCATGAGTAGTTGAAGCTACCTGCCAATCAAATGCAGCATCGACCATCTTTGATCTTCCCAAACTTAAAATAGCCTACTGGCGTGATTAGAACATTTTTTGCTACCACAGTGTTAACAGTATTTTTGCTAGCCGCTAAAGTTTGTACACCTACAACTCAACAATGGACCCAGTTAGACTGACTAGCTATCGCCCATAAGCACAGTCAAGACGGTTGGACGACCACATGTATTCGTAACGATTATTGCGCTACTTAGCATTAAGAAACTTATATTTCATTTTATTGTTAATGACAATTCTATTCTAATTCAATGGTAATAAAAAAGTCCTTATGCAGCGAATAGCTGGGCCACTATTGTAAAAGCAACTAAACTAACTACATTAAGATAGCTAACACCGATGCGAAGACTTGACATCAAACGGGTTTAACGTTGTTAATCTACCATCGATACCACATTAGAGGCTATTACTCACACATGGCTAAAAGTATCTTAGTAGTCGAGGACAATCCAGACAACATGCAGTTAGTCAGCTGGATTCTTGAAGATGAGGGTTATGATCTGGCCTGCTTTGAGTCAGCGGAAGAAGGATTAGCGGCAATGTCGACAAGCCGTTTTGACTTGGTCTTGATGGACATATCATTGCCAGGTATAGACGGCAAAGAAGCTACCGTCCGCATCAAGAGTGATCCTCGTTTTAAAGAAATCCCCGTTATTGCTTTAACAGCACATGCCGTCAAAGGTGAACATGAGGCAATAATTGCTTCAGGCGTTGATGATTTAGTAACAAAACCACTTGATGAAGAACTGCTAATAGAGAAAATTGGAGACTATTTACTTTAGCGGTTAGCAAAACTGATAACCCACTACTAGGCATAGCTGCCTAGTTCATGGTTGACGTATCTTCTCGCATTGAACGGTTTCGACCAGCATCTTTTGCGTGATAGAGAGCTTTATCTGCCCGAGAAAAAACAGCTGCAGACTCGTCTCCTGTGCGAAATTGGGCAACACCAAATGACATGGTAATAGTGACAGGCTCATCGCGGAAATGAAATGGACACGCTTCAATGGCTTGACGGATTTTTTCAAGCGTTTTGTATCCGTCTTCGAGCGTTGTTTCTGGTAGTAAGAAAACAAATTCTTCGCCACCATAACGACCAACAAAATCTGTCTCTCTTAGTTTTCTGGCAATATT
>JANQMK010000442.1 GCA_028280085.1 Pseudomonadales bacterium | reverse complement strand
GTTAAATTGTTGCCGAATTTGCTGTAACTTGTGATCATTAGGCTCTGGACGAAATAAGTTAATATCGACACCATTAGGTATTTCGAAAATTTTATGATGAGGAATTCCATAGCTAATAAGTTCATCGGATATATCTTTACTGATAGATATAATGCCCGATAGTTTTTTAGCACGATCGCGTCGGCGTGCCGGTGCACCATAAAGTCTTTTCAATAGCGACGTTTTGTCTGCCAAATCAGATTGATGGCGTGCAACTTTAATTATTGCCGGTAAGCCTCGTTGTTGCGCAAAATAGGCTGGTGTAACGGTTAAATCAAAGCCTTGCAAGCCGTAGAATATGTCATAGTTTTGTAAATGTTTACCCAGCCATTGCTTGGCTTTACGAAGAAAAATAACTTGATTGAGGTTGCCGTCAATGGGGCCTAGAAACTGCTGGTGATCAAACAGTTCCATAGTTTGTTGGGCTGGATAGCCATGGACTAGATCAATAACCGTGTTACTGATACCACCACTATCTTCTGCAACTAAATGGGCGTCTGAGTCGGTATAGCAAGACTTTTGTGAGAGCATACGGTAGGCGGTCATTCCCGGTCCACCATAATGTAATCCTGAACCCTTTGGGGACCACAATAACACCTTCATGGGTTTTCCTAATGACCTCACCGTTTGACTATGCTAATTGATTAAGTTGCTGGCCGATTAAATGTTGGCAACCATCAACCAATAACACGTTAATCGATAATCCAACACAGCCAATATCTCCATGTATTTTTCGGCTACATGTTAGGCAGTTTTTTTTACAGTTTAGTGACAGTGTGGCAAATCTTGTGATGGGTGTGTGGGAAGAGTGATCACTACTAATACAAATACTGTATAGGATATGGTTAATGTTGCTGACTGCAATAGGGTTTTGTCTGTTTTTTTGCTAGGGCATCTCCTCATTATTCAGAGGTGTCCTAGATATAGCCGTGTATTACATTTTCCATACCAATGTAACGCCTGTTCACACTATTGTAATACTGTAACGTCACACTGCACTGTGCAAATGATCTAGGAAATATTATCGTCAATGAAAAAAATAGTTATTCATGGCTGTTACCACACTAATAACTTCGGCGATTTACTGATCCTTGATGTCATTGCACAGCACGTCATGGAAGTTACCAATATACCTACTGAGGATGTCATCTGTCCTTGGATTGCAGGCAGTCAACAAGATAATGTGCTGCCTCGCGCTGGTCGAGGATTGAAAGACTGTTGGTTCGCTGGTACGGCGATTTTTGGCGGTGGCGGCTACTTTACTAATGGTAATACCTTAAGAAGCCAACTTCGCTTCCTACGGTATAGCGTACCTGCCCTTATTTGGCGTCTTATAGGAACGCCCTATGCTGTTATTGGGGTTGGCGCGGGGCCGACTATCTCAACTTTTGTGCGCCGACAAATTAGATGGTTATGCGCAGGTGCCAGCTTTGTCGCTGTACGCGATCAGGAGAGCTATCAGTTATTGCGAGATTGTGGTGTCAAACATCGGCGGTTGATGCAAACCGCTGATTGGATCATTAGCCTGTCACGAGAGCAAATTCCATCAGCAGCGATGTTTAAGGCAGAACGGCTTTTCGTAAAAGAACCAACTTACACCTATGTTGGTATCCACTTTTCGAAACCGGATGGCATCAAACCGTTGTTGCCGGTTCTGCTGTCGGTGTTGCAAAAAAAGCAAACGGAACAACCCAATTTACGGTATATCTGGTTGTTTGATAATTCTGATGCGGAGCTTGCAACAATAACGTCAGCTTTTAATGATCACGGCCTTAAGGGTAGTGTCTTACCTAAGCAAGATCACTGGACAACGGCGGCGGTTATTTCTCGGTTGGATGCGGTATTCACGTCAAAGTTACATGTTGGTATTACGGCTTGGGCACTCGGTGTAGTGCCGGTAAGCCTATCTTACCATGGCAAAACCAAACGGTTTTATCGCCAGGTAAACCTGGCCCATTGTCAGTCGGATTTTGCCAATGATTTTTCGCCACTACAGCATTGGCTGCAACAAATTGCCAACGGTGAGCTACAACATACTTTTGCTATGCAGCGTGCAGATCGTTTAAAGATTCAGGAAATGGCTAAGACCAATATCCGACTGTTGTCAGGTTTGCTGTATCGAAGTGACCCCGCCACCAGTTTATTCTATTAGTGGTATTGTCATGATGACTCTATGGCACAGGGTTCGTGGCAAGCCCATTGTTTTTGGATTAATTTGGGTTTCCATTGCGACAGTGATAAGCAAGTTGGGTGCAATGCTGACTCAGGTAGTTTTAGGATGGTATCTGTCGCCTGAACAATATGGTTTGTTTGCTATTGCTATTGCCTGGTCCACCTTCTTACTGGTTATTCGCAATGCTGGGACGACTCAGTTATTGATTCAGCGGGGTAGGGAAGACTTTGATAACCTGCAAGCAACAGCGCTAAGCCTATCTGTCTTGTTTAATCTAGTGGGATTTATATTGATTGTGCTACTGGGGTTTCTCATTGGCGAAATAAAAGATCTACCGTCGTTATCGTTATTGTTTGTGTTAATCGGGCTCAGCCTACCCCTTGCCACACTAGTGGGCCTGTTGCAGGCGAAGTTAGCTATTGAGCAGCAATATGCCGCCATTGCTAATGTCACCATGTACTCTGCCTTGGCGAAATATCTGCTGACCATTATATTGGTTGTTGCCGGGTTTGATGAACTTGCGCTGGTAATACCCTTGCCCATAGTGGCACTACTAGAGAGTGTCTTACTGTACCGACTTGCTCCTATGCAGTTCAGCTTGCGTTGGGATGTTGCCCAAGTAAAAAGAGTATTGCCTAATTGTGCTTGGATTATTTTCGCTGGGTTAGGGATTGCCCTCGCTATGAACGGCGATTATATGGTAGTGAGCGTGCTAAAAGATGAACGTACACTGGGCATTTATTTTTTTGGCTTTCAACTAATAGTCGCTATGACTAATACGGTAAGTACTAGCTTTCGCAGCGTGTTGATGCCGTCATTTGCTAACCTGTCAGATAGCCATAAACGCGTTGAACTGTTTCGGCAGGCGATGTTTTTTGTCAGTAGCTTTTCTGTCGTGGTGTCGGTCTATGCCTATGTTTATGCCGATGAGCTTATCCGCTTTATTTGGGATAACCGTTGGGAAGAGTCGATTGTTGTGGTTCGTTTTTTAGCATTAATCATTGTGTTTCGCATGTTTTCTCCTCTTGCTCGTTCCTATATGGAAGCTATGGGTCGATGGCGACAGGTGTCATTACTCGTATGGTTTGATGCGCTGGGCACGATGTTAGCCATAGCTTGTGGAGCCATCATGGGAGGATTGCAAGAAATTTGTCTATCATATTTGTTGTTTAAGGTGATTTACTGTGTGATTTATTCCTTCGTTCTGGTGAATAACTTAATACCTTGGCACGATTTACTTATTAATTTCTGGGGAATTATAGTAGTGGCGCTC
>JANQMK010000380.1 GCA_028280085.1 Pseudomonadales bacterium | reverse complement strand
TCAGCAGAGCAACAAAAGCGGTTATTCTCGCCATTTACACAAGCTCACGCGGCAGTTAATCGGATTTATGGTGGTACAGGGCTAGGGCTGTACATATGTCAGCAATTATGTAATCTCATGCGTGGTGAACTCACCGTCAGCAGTGAACTAGGTAAGGGCAGTCGTTTTACCTGTAAACTTCCGCTAATGAAATCTACCGACCATGCACAGGAGCATATCGCCTACAATCAAGACCAAATAACAACTAGTTTTGTATTCGAGGGAGAGAGTGAAACACTGCGCAAAGGCCTAGAAAATATCTTATCGTGTTTAGGGCTAAATTTAGCAATTAACCCTGACCAAACTGAAAAAGAAAAAATGCCTGCCATCGTCTTTATCGAAGTTGAGCCGGCAAACGACGCTAACCCTGTCAATGCCAATAGCATTATGGCATCGGATACCGTTTTATCCAATTACGCACTGGGTTCAATAGCTATTGCGCTACTGCCAACCGGCTTCCCTATTGGGCCCGACGAACTCAACAAGCTCGGATATGCTGGCTTGCTGCATAGACCGCTAAAGTTACAAAGAGCCGTCAAGCTATTTAATTTGTTATTAAACGGCTCTGAAATTACGCTCGATCAAACAGAAATAGCAACTCAGACATTAAATAGTAAATCTAGTCATACATTGAAACATAATGTCAGTTACCAAAACCACTGCGTTTTGATTGCTGAAGACAACATAATCAACCAAAAAATTCTGGCCAAATTCTTTGATAGCATTCAGCTGCCTTATCACTGGGCGAAAAATGGCATAGATGCAGTTGATGCTTGCCAAAACAAAAAATACGATATCATCTATATGGATTGGCAAATGCCGCTAATGGACGGCATAGAAGCAACAAAACAAATCCGAGCTAAAGGCCTTAACACAAATACGCCAATAATCACTTTATCAGCAGACACTTTTATTGATAAAGATGCTTGTATATCAGCAGGTGTTGACGGTTTCACAATAAAGCCTTTTCGTTTCGATGAAATACTACGTCAGTTAAATCATTATCTCCAATCAAACTAATTGCTATAATGCATAAAACCAGCATTCAAACCAAACTAACCTCCCTCAACGTCCGTTTGATGGTCGTGGTTGTTGTCGCACTGCTAGTAGCAAGTTCAGCGATCGCCTATTTTAGCTTTAGTTTTTCGATGGGTTTAATACGATCTCATATTCAAGAAGAGCTATATACTAAAGGAAAAACCCTAGTCAATAATAACAATATCGCTTTACAAGAGATGGTAAAAAATAATGCTTTCAGTGCCATTAGAGAGCTTGTTACCTCTACCGTAAACAGTGATTCCGATGTAATTTATGGTATTTACATGGATACTAATAAGATTCCTTGGGTTATTCACCAAAAACCAGGGCTAACTTTATTCGACGAGTCAAGCACTACCTTGACTGACTCCATCAGCCAATGGGCACATGATATTACCGACACGGACTACAAAACTATCACTAACGGTCTGTCAACATCAGCTCACCATAACCGCATCATTGAATTTGCCGACGCGGTAATTGTCGACAGCGAGCGTGTTGGCACCCTACGATACGGGCTTGATGCAAATAGAAGCCAGAAAGTGATGGAAGCTAACCGCAAACAGCTATTAAAGTATTATTATATTTCTGCCGTGGTATTAACTGTTTTCAGTTTAGGCATCCTTCAAATCGGCCATCACGCTAGCCGGCGGCAAGCACATAAGCTTATTGAGCCTCTCGAAAACTTGACCAAGGCTGCCAAAACTATCTCTAAAGGTGATTATACGCAACATATCGATATCGAAACCAATGATGAGATAGCAATATTATCTACCAATATGGAAATGATGCGCCAAACAGTGCAAGACTATACGGATAATCTGGAACAGAAAGTAAATGAACGCACCAAGCAGCTCAAACGTTTACAAGAAGAAGCCTTAGATAACGCGCATAAGGCGGGCATGGCAGAGATAGCAACTGGTACTTTACACAATGTTGGCAATATTCTAAACAGCGTAGCTACTTCCGCCAATCTAATAAAAAACAATCTCGATAATAATTCTGTGCATTTACTAAAAAAAGCTAACGAGCTATTGGAAGAACACATTGATGATCTAGAGGAATTTATCCAATCTGATCCTAAAGGTAAAAAACTAATGCAATACTATTTAGATTTGGGTATCTCTATATTCGATGACATGGATTTTGTCAGCAACCACATTAAACGTCTAGTAGAAAAAGTTGACCTGATTAACGCTACCATTGCCGATCAGCAAGCACATGCAAGCGGCACCAGAATTAGCGGTGTTAGCAACGAACGCAATCTCATTAATCTAATAAACGATTGCATTACTATTGAGATGGCCAATCTCAACATGAATATTCAAACTCGTTACAGCGATATCCCATTGGTGCAGATGGAAAAGCTCAAAACAATGCAAATTATTATTAACCTCATGGAAAATGCCTGTGAAGCCATGAAGGATAATGCAGCGGCAGATAGACTGCTTATTATTGAAACGTCTGTTGTGGATAGCAACTCAACAACTGAAGAAAATAAAAAAGTAATCGTTTCATTTTCTGATCAAGGGGTCGGCATCGACGCGGTGGAACTCACCCATATATTTAGCTATGGTTATACTACTAAGCAAAATGGGCATGGTTTTGGCTTGCATAGTTGCGCTAACTATATGGCAGAAATGAATGGCCGCATTTGGGCAGAAAGTGCCGGTCCAGGCCAAGGAGCAACCTTCTTCCTAGAGTTTACTATTGCGCCAATAACAGGTCAACAATGATGCTCCTGTGAACAAGACCCATACCGCAGAGCCAACAATCAATCGTTAAGTGGCGCAAAAACAGGCCCCGCAAGGTAAAACCATTTGATAAAACCTAGCCATTAAACATAAGCAGTAAAATAATGACTAAACTAATTAATAATTGTATACAAACAGCTAATTGTTAAATGAAGTTAATGAGTCTAAGTCTCCCACAAACTGCAGCACGACATCAGGAAGGTCCATGCCGTCTTTTGCTCAACTAGCTAGACAAATACTGTCTACCGCAGCGAGCACTTTGCGACAAAGACAGAACAACACACTCTTCCTACTCCTGTTAGGCTTAGCAAGCGTAGAATTTACCTGGGCTGAATCACTATATGTGTATGTTCCATCATCAGCTTCGGCCAAATCTATCCAAGACCAAATTCGCGGCCAGTGCAATAATATCGATGTGCTAGCTTTTGGCTTATCAAAAGATTTCCATCGACAGATCAAAAAGGCATCGCCGGGCGCCATCTTAACACTACCTCCTGTTCTATCACGTTATCCTAACTTTAAGTTAGTAAATAGGGGCGAACGGGAAGGCTCTCATCAAGAGTTCTATTACATTGTCTCGCTCAATTCCAACGTCACTAGCGATGAATTAGGTCAGCACAAAGTGGCATTGGTAGATGTGCTCGGCCGGTCTGAATTAAAGAGCTACCTCAAAACCCGGTTTCCGCAAATCAAGCGCACAACCCGAGTCACCAAGTATGAAGATTTAATTGCTTTGTGGATATTTAAGCCCACAACTATCGCACTAGTGCCACATGGCCACCTGGCAACACTGCAGAACAAATCAAAATTAACCTTTGTTATGACAAAGACAGATCAATCTGTCGGCTTGCCAATATTGGCGGTCGAAGAAGGCAAAGCCCCCGATAACGTTATCGCCTGCTTAAGCAGCTTCAAGGCTCCTTTAAATTCACTGTTTGGGGTGGAACAATGGCGTTGAAAATTTGTATCAACTTAATTCTTAAACTCCTCATGATCTCCTTAATAACATGGAGCATGCCAGGCCACACGAGTAATGACTTTATTTCCGTCATACGCCCTGACGGCCAGCATTTTAAGCGAGCGTTACAAGGCCTTGCCGATGATTTGGATGGCGAGTTAATTGTCGAAGATAACATTATGTCTACATCAAGTGGCGTTGAATATATCAAACAGATTATGCAGCGGCGACCAAAACTAGTGGTACTTATGAGTAACCATGTTATTAATGCTTACACCGCATACCAAAAACAGGCAAAGCCAGATGAAATTATGCCACCCGCTCTGCTACTTATTGCGTTAAAGATCGATAGGCACGTAGAAACAATGAAAAACGCGACGGGTATTGTTTATGAGGTACCTCTGGCAACCAGTCTCATTTACGTACGCTCGTTAACACAACAGCCGCTTAATAAAATTGGCATCATTTATCGTTCTTGGATGAGGCCTGACATCGAACGCCACCGTCAGTTTTTAGCGCCAGAGGGTGTCGAAATCGTTTCCGTCGAATTACCTAATGAAAGTTCACGCTACATCAGCCTGATTAAAAAAGCTCTGAAAAAATTTAGGTCAAACGGGGTAGACGCGCTATGGATAGAAAACGACAATGCGTTGCTAAAAAGCCAACTGCTTCGTAAGGCCTGGCTACCTTCCGTAAAGCGTTTTAGAAAACCCGTTATTGTTGGTGTCGATTCCTTACTAGCAAAGAAAATGAATTTCGGTGACTTCGGCGCATTACCTGATTATTACGTCATGGGAGTACAATGTTCTAATATGATTCTCAACATCCAGCAAAACAACTGGCAGCTGTTTGATGAAGACATTGAGCAGCCTTTAGCAATTAAAAAGCACATTAACCTCTACAACCTAAAGCGGAAGAAAATTGCTATCCATGCTAACCGTTTACAAGAAGTCGACGTTATTTTGCGATAGTCTAATCCTATCCCGAAAGGTAACACCACCGGTCTAAGCGCCTCGCCAAAACGCTGTAATTGTAGATGTTCTAAGACTTATTTTCCCTTATTACAACGACATATTGATCATATCACCAATATAAAAGTTACGTACTGTACGGAATACGCTCACCCCTCCGAAATGACTACAAGAAACCCAAAAAAGAATCGTCACAGCCTATTTTTCGTTCAAAAATAGTACAATAAAGTAGTTTTCTCGTCGGATTCCAGCTTTCATCTATACTAAAAATAGAGCAACTAGTTGTTAAATTCAGCTATAAATAAGACTATCTCAAGGTACTATAGGTTATGCGGCAGGAGCCCTACTCTTCGTTATTGCCCCTGATTGAATGGGCAAAAACAATAGATACCTATGCCCTAGAAGACTTAGCCATTAACCCTATTCCTTCAACTGGTGTGCAAGACATTGATCTGTTAGCCGAGCAGATTCATCTTCTGGCGATTCGCTTAAAGTACTCCGAAGAAAAGCTAACTTGCTTTACTGAGTTGTCCCAGAATCCACCTGGATGGTTAAATTCCGAAAACGGCGCCGAGTATTGCTTACAACTTATCGAGGGCAAATTAAGAGTCAGTGATGCCTGTGTTTTGCATAAACAAGGCGAATTCTATGTCACTTCGGATTTCTGCTTCTCCGACTATTTGAACCACCCCATGAAAGCAAATTGGTTAGAAAGCCAACTGAAAGAAAGTCCCGTATTGGTACTCAATTCACTGTCACTGAACAGAGCCCCATTTCTCTCAGAAGAGTTTACCCAACATGATGAAATAGCCAATACACACTGGCTATTTGCTCAAATGGATAATAGTCTGCCACTGCTACTGTTTCATCGTCATCTTGGCAGTCCACCATTCACTGATCTTGAACAGGCCCTGGTATCGGCAATTTGTCACCACATTCACCTCTTAAGCCAGTACGATCAAGTATCTGCCCAAAAGCACGCTGCTCAGCAAAAAGCTCTGGATCACTTAGAGAAATACAACAAGTTATTTCAGCGCTCTCACGAAGGGTTGTTTCAATACAATATGCAAACTGGAGAATGTGACTACAATCCTGCGTTAGCTAATTTATGGGGCTTGACGAAAGCGGCAGACAAGGAACGCATCCAACGACAGCTGCGACAACAATCAGAATCATTTTATACTCTGATGATCGATAACGGTGACCAGCTGATAGGACACGAATATACCTATACCGACCCGTCAACTGAAAATGACAAGTCTCTGTCGTTAACAATGCAGCTAATTCGGGACGAGCATGATGCTCCGCTTTTTGTAAATGGCTCCATAGTAGATATCACGCAACACAAACTCAAAGAACAAGCTGAAAAAGAACGTGCCGTCGCTCTAGCTGAAGCTAAAACCAAAAGTGAATTTTTGGCCAACATGAGCCACGAAATCCGCACTCCCATTAATGGTGTACTTGGCATGGCCCAATTGCTAAAAGATACGGAATTATGCGAAAAACAAACTCAGTATGTTCAAAATATTGAAAACTCCAGTTCAGCATTATTAAGATTGATTAATGACATCCTCGACTTCTCAAAAATAGACGCCAAAAAGCTATCCATTGAGCTTATCACAACAGACCTATTTCAACTTATTGACGAGTGTACCGCCGTATTTACCTACGCATTGGCGCAAAAGCCTATTAATTTGTTTATCGATATTGCGGATGATGTTTCCCGCTATATTGTGAGCGATCTAACACGTTTGCGACAAATGTTATTAAACTATCTAAGCAATTCATTTAAGTTTACTGAAGAAGGTGATATTACCATAAAGGTTACCACATCCCCTGAAAATCTATTACGTTTTGACGTGAAGGATACGGGTATCGGACTGAGTGAAGAACAGCAAAACAAACTATTTGATAGTTTTACCCAAGCCGATAACAGCACCACTCGAAAATACGGCGGTACTGGGCTGGGGCTTGCCATCTGTAAACAATTGGCTGAACTTATGGGTGGTACAGTTGGTGTCAATAGCCAACCAGGACAGGGGGCAAATTTCTGGTTTACCGTAAAATACCAAATAGCTGAGCTAGTGTATCAACCTACTGAGTATCAGACGCAAGCTATTCTTGTTAGCGATCATCCAAAACAACAACTGCTACAGAGGTACCTCAGTTGGCATCACATTAAAACCGACATACTCACTAACTTAGACGCGGTAAAAAACTGGCAACAACAAAAACATAATGACATCGATCTGTGGCTGATAGACGAAGCTTCTACGCAAGACAACTGTGCAACCATATCACATTATATACGTGATCACTATAAACTTGCCACACAAGTTCTTATTAAAAATAGAAGGGCCATAGACAAAGAAAAAGATCTAGCAGAAGAAAAGCTATTTGACTGTACTATTGAATTGCCTGTATCACCCATACGCATTGATAAGCTGGTTGACGAATTGAGCGAAATAACCAAGCCAGTCCAAGAAATACCACTAGATATCGCTAACCTAAAAGCAACTTTAGGCGGCCATAAAGCGCTAGTCGTTGATGACAACGAAATTAACCGGTTAGTTATTAAAGGATTTCTAGAAAAAATCGACGTTACACCTATCTTGGTCGAAAATGGGCGAATCGCCGTAGAGTATTTTCGCGACAAAACCGAGCCTATTTTGGTTATTCTTATGGACTGTGAAATGCCGGAAATGGATGGCTATGAAGCAACAAAAACTATTAGAGCGATGGAAGCAGACAGCGACTATCACACACCTATTATCGCCGTTAGCGCTAACACGGAATCTGCTAATAAAAAAATGGCAATCGACGCGGGTATGGACGCCTATATCAACAAGCCAGTCCATTCTAAAACACTGTATCAAGCCATCGCCCAATGGACACATGTGAACTAACTCAATAATGAAAAGTGCACACTAGGCCATTCAGGTTTAGCGCAACAAACTACTATTTGATTCACCAACCTTTATTCCACTCTTGTTCCGCTAGGCAATTTAGTTATAGCGCATAACAGCTTACTTGCCACAAAGTACTAGAACCGGTAACGTCATGAAAGTCGCCTCGCCATTAATCGAGAAATACCGATAGTCTCAATTGAATAGCTATATTTATATGTGGTTGTTATACCTAAAGATAATTAACAATAGTGATAAAAGTCGGACTCACATTGAAAGCAAGAGATTTCTCATAACAACTTATAATAAATATATTGACATATCTAAATAACAAATAAGTTTCCCACAACAAATGGTGGTAGATTAGCCAAACCACTGCTAAAGTTAACCATATACTAGGTAAAAATATTAACTGCTTGTATTTTAATGGGAGCTTAACACCAGGCTCTCTTAAGGAAACTACAGTGCACAAACCAGGCGTTGTCAGTAAAGTTCTTATTAGTGATAGCAGTAACAAAGCCATCACCAGACTAGCCCCATTTGTTGAAAAAATGGGACTGGTGCCTCTCATTGCTAAAGGTAACTTGCTTAAAGTTTTAGACGCTAATCAAGATCTTGGCGCCGTCTTTGTCGAGTATAAATCTTTTCAAGAATATAACGAACTAGCCGATTCACTTTTTCAACTGAGAAGAGAATTACCTGTTTTCGCCCGCTACAACGATCAAAGTTCTCGCGAATTTCTGCAAAATTTATCTTCACAACGTTTTGCTAGCATCTACGACTTAGACAACATAGCCGGCTTAGAGAGTATTATTAAAAAGCAGATTTTTAACCGCAGCTATCCCGAAGAAATGATAGCAAGCATCAAGACAACTACATTGGATGCGTTAGATAAAAACTTAGCTGATTGCAATATCATCTGCGAACCGCCCTATCTAGTCAAAGATCGAATATTCTTAGGTGATTTATACACGCTCATTCCAATCACCACACAATGGTGTGGCGGTTTTATAATGCTACAAGTTGATAGCGGCGACCTCTTGTACCGACGTGCGATGTCAGATAGAAATCTGCACCGCAAAGACGATATAAATTTTCGAGATGTCAGCGACATACTAAGCGAAATCACCAATGTTATTTGGGGGCGCTTTAAAGCCCGTTTTTCCAATCCTGATATGCTCAAAGAAGGACTATGCACCTTCCAAGTACCATTGGTTGCAAACCACCAACAAGGGCACATCTGCTTCGGCTCTGATGAACCACATCTTTGTTTCAAATACGTTATCAGCGACGTACTGAATCACTACCCCGATATGGTCCTATATCAAAAATTTATTTTTAATATGTATTGGCTACCGGAGATGTTTGAAGCAATCGATTCATCCACGGAAGACTCAAAAAATGCAGGAAAGCTTGAATTATTCTAGCTATAGCTAGTTTGAAGGAAAAACATATTACTCGGAGTTAGCAAAGATGTGTGAAGTTTTGGTAGTTGACGATTCAGAAACAGTACGGATTGAAGTTAGCCAATATTTGCAATCCCAAGGCATCAGCGTAGATACCGCAAAAGATGGCCTGGACGGACTAGATAAAGCCAAACAACACCCAGATTTAAAGCTGATCTTATGTGACATCAATATGCCGCAGATGGATGGCTTAACCATGGTCGAAAAACTAAAAAGTGCGGATAATATGGACGACGTCCATGTTATCATGTTAACGACAGAGAGTTGCCGGAACATGAAAATGAAAGGCAAATCGATTGGCGTTGAAGGCTGGATTATCAAGCCATTTAACGGCGATGCCGCTATCGCTGGCATTAAAAAACTTATTGGCCAATAAGCTCGTTGACCAATTAATAATAGTCAACCGCACAAGATAAATGTTTCCCATTAAAAAAATAAATAACAAACTCCAATAGCCGTTAAGATACCAGCCAAGTCAGCAATTAATCCACACACTAACGCATGGCGTATTTTCTTAATGCCGACGCTACCAAAGTAAACCGCTAACACATAGAACGTTGTTTCGGTACTGCCCTGTATCACAGCAGCTAAACGTCCCACGAAGGAATCTACCCCATAGGTATTAATGGTATCAATCATCATCGCTCGCGCACCACTGCCACTTAAGGGTTTCATCAACGCAGTTGGCAGTGCGTCAATGAATTTTGTATTTCCCCCAGCTATATTAATGATTTTGGCCACGGCTAAACTAAAAAAATCAATTGCACCACTCACCCTTAATACAGCTATCGCCACCAGCATAGCGACCATATAAGGTATCAACCGCACTGCGGTATCGAATCCTGCTTTAGCACCATCAACAAAAGTCTCAAATAAATCTACTTTTTTCCAAAATCCAACTGCCAAAAACAACATCACAATACAGACTAATATGAGATTCCCTATAAGGCTGGACTTTGTAGTAAGACTATCGGCACTACCGCTTAACACAAAATACATCATCGACACCAGGGCAAAGCTAAATACAAAAAAGTAAGCCATCACAACTGGATGCAAAATATTGATTCGCTGATACCAGGCCACCGCCAAAATACCGGCAAAGGTAGATGCAGATGTTGCAACAACAATAGGTAGGAAAACTTCAGTCGGGTCAGCAGAGCCAAATTGAGCCCGATACATAAAAATAGTGACTGGCAACAACGTAACAGAAGAGGTATTTAATACTAAAAATAAAATTTGAGCGTCTGTCGCGGTATCTGGTTTTTGATTAATTGACTGCAAGTGCTGCATGGCTTGTAAACCCATGGGGGTAGCAGCATTATCAAGGCCAAGCATGTTAGCCGCCATATTCATGGTAATGGAGCCCTGGGCAGGGTGCCCCCGAGGAACATCAGGCATTATATATTGAAACAACGGGGTAAACAATTTTGCCAACCAACTGATGAGGCCGGCCGCTTCGGCAATTCGAAATAAACCAAGCCATAACGCTAATATACCAATCAAGCCGATCGCAAGCTCCACCGCCAATTTGGCGGCATCAAACATCGCCTGGATAAACTCCTTAAAACTATTACTATCATGTCCCCAAAGCCATTGCACCAATGAAGAAAAAAAGGCTATCAAGAAGAAACCAAACCAAATTCGATTCAGCACAAAAAAGCTTCCATAATCAGATAATATGTAAACTACTATGAGAACGTTTTTAAGCTAAACCAATGTACTGGTAAGCTATAACGAAATAGGGCTCCATTCCGATATGACTTTATCTATATTGCCGCCAGATAATAGATAAGAAGCCGTAAATTGATGACGCAGCATAACACCTACGTTGATTCCTGCGACAACAATATTTACAATTCGATAATGGTTCTCTTTTTTCTTTCTTGATAGAGAAACCAATACTGGCACTGTTCTACCACTTCGCGTACGAACCTCGAGCTTTACCGAATTTTTATCCTTGTCATCAACAGCCACAATCTTGGGTTTAGTTAGCCCTTTAAAATCTACTTTTATCAAACCCGCTGCACAATAGTCTATAAAATCGCTACGTAATTTACTATAAAAAGCTCTGCGCTGCTTGGAAGTTGCACCTTTAAAATAAGATCCCATAATACCGCGGGTAATGCGACGCAAATCTAACTCACTATCCAGCACCTCTGCAATTGCTGACCGATAGGCATTTCGTTCAACAGCATGCAGTTCTTTCACTTGTGGCAATCGTTCATAAAGATAATCAACCTTCTCACCAAACATCTGTGCTAAGCCAAATGGTGCTTTATCTGTATCTACCTTCAGCACGTTAGTACTGGCTATAACAGCCGTAGTGCTAGCTACTACCGACAAGGACCACGTAGTTGTCAATAACAAGGTAGCTATACAAACGACATAACCAGTACCGTTCCTCATTAGAAAGCTAGTACTAATCCTAATCAAAAATATGACTATCCTTGGCATTAAAAACATTGTATTACCGCCATACTCCTATTTGTTGACCGCCCTTTTTACTGTCTTATTGATTGCCATACTGTGTTGTTAATGACTTATGTTTATGAATCATGTTTAATGAATCATGTAGTTAATGACATTAACTACAATTATCCCTGCTGGTGCTTAGGTTACGATTTTATCTTCTTGAGCTGTTCTCATTATTCATTATTCTTCCTTGTTTTTATTAGCTAAAACTACTTGCTGTCTTATTGAATAACCTAATATATGAGATACTCTATCATACTTTTACACAAGCCGTTATTACAAACTCTATTTGCCCATTATAAACCAACATAGTTTAGGAAATTCTATAGGATTAATATGATAGCTTTGAAAACTGATACCCAATAGCAAGAGCATTTGGCCTAATCCACAACCCTTGGCGCAAATTTTTCTGTATCAACTAAAAAAAAGGCCAGGGCAGGTAACAGCCAAAGCGTACCAATCATATTCCACAAAAACATAAATGTCAGTAGGATGCCCATATCTGCCTGAAATTTAATAGGGGAAAATATCCAAGTAAAAACCCCAACCGCTAAAGTGGCGCCAGTAAAGGCGACCGCTTTACCCGTCACCCTAAACGCCATGTTATACGCTTCAGATAAGGCCATACCTTGTTTCAGATAAGCCTCAAAACGACTATACACGTAGATACCATAATCGACACCAATACCAACACCTAGTGCTATCACAGGTAACGTGGCAACTTTCACACCGATACCTAACAAAGACATTAAGGCTTGGCATAATATCGATGTCAGTACCAGAGGAACGATAATACATATCACACTTGCAATCGATCGAAATGTCACAAACAACAGGCATGATACTACACTATAAACCAACACTAACATCCGGGTTTGTGATTTAGCAATCTCCTGATTAGTCGCTGCTTCAATACCGGCAGTTCCCGCTGCCATTTTAAACTTAATTGTATTCGTATTGTTTTGCTCGGCAAAGCGCGCAACCGCGGCCGTGATGCGATCTAGCGTTTCCGCTTTGTGATCATCTAAAAATAAAACAACCGGTGCAAAACTGCAATCCGGACTCATTAGTTGGCTTGGCATTTGACGAAACGAGCCATTCAACATAGCTTGGTCACGGGGTAAAGTACTCCATTTTAAATTTCCTTCCGTCGTTGCAGTAATGGCAAGCTTAGAAAATTTCGCGAGAGACATCGTCGATTGCACGCCTTCCACATTCGCCATTTCCCATTCAAAACGATCAATTGCTTCCATATTTTCGTACTCTGAACAAGACTCATGCTCAGTTTCAACTAACACGACAAAGGTATCGCTACTTTGTGCGTAATGCTGATTTAGAAAATCGACATCTTTATTGTAAACTGAATCTGGATGCAACATAGGTTCACCTTTATCTAAGTCTCCTATCTTAAGCCCCTTGCTGATATGCAAGCCAAACGCGGCTAGGACGGCAGCGGCAACCATCGACCCAATAGCGTATTTTGCAGTAGTGAACTTTGCCATGCGACGAGCTAAGTTAGTGTTATGAATAGTACTGATTTTCATATGCGCAATGCCGCGCTTGCTGACCCCAACATAGGACATGATAACTGGCAACAATAGCAAATTCGTTACCATAATCACGGCCATACCGATAGCAGAAACCAAACCAAGCTCCTGAATCACTGCAATATCGATGGCAAATAAAGTTAAAAAGCCGACGGCATCACTCAATAAAGCCATGACACCAACAACACAAAGGCTACGAAATGCCATACGCGCCATTTCCTCCTTCGCCTCAACGGTATCGGCTCCAACCGCAATGGCGTTAATTACTTGCACACCATGGCTCATACCAATAGCAAAGATGAGAAATGGGACCAGCATGGAATAGGGATTCAGTCCGTATCCGAGCGTGCGTAACAGCCCAAGCTGCCAAACAACTGCTAGTAGTGAACAAAGTAGTGGTACCACAGTGCTTTTTAAACAACGGGAATAAATAAACAATAAGACAAAGGTAATGGTCATTGCTATGGCAAAAAACATCACTATCATCGTGCCACCGCTAGTGAGTTCTCCTATCATTTTAGCGACACCAACGATGTGAATTCTAATCGTATCGGAGCTGTATTTTTCACGTATTTTTTTTTCTAACTCTGTCGAAAGGTGATAAAAATCTATTGGTTTTGCTGTATCAGGATACTCTTTTAATAAGCCAACGGTGATTTTGGTGGATTTAAAGTTATCGGCGACCATTGAGCCAACACGGCCTGATCTAAGCACATTGTTTTTTAACATTTCTATACTGTCCGGCGTTCCATCGTAACTATTTGGTATGACCGCACCACCGATAAAACCTTCTGGCGACACCTCTATCCAACGTACCGCTGGGCTCCATAAAGACAAAAGTTCTGTGCGATTTACTCCCCGGATATAGAAAAGCTCATCATGAATATTCCGCAAAACCTCCATGTATTCTTTACTGAAGATATCACCCTGCGTAGTTTCAACCACCACATCAACAAAATTTGCCGAACCACCAATATCAGCAAGATGCGTCATCATGTTTTCTATGTAACTGTGCTGCTGCGGCAACATCTTGCGAAAATCGGTATCTATTTCAAGCTGAGACAGCTGATAGGCAAAAAACATCGTTGCCAACGTAAATATCGCTAAAAAGGTTTTTTTAGAACTGAACAGCCAATGCTCCAGATGCCGTTCTACATAGCCGCCACTAGCGGGATGAGTGGCTGTTTTAATGTCATTCATATTTAGCACTACCTACCTGTCAGGTATTGATAATCCAATATCATCTAGCATGAAACAGTTCTTACTGACTTAGCCTCTTATGTTGAACAGGCAAAATATGTACACCACCTTGACCGACCGCAATCTGACGACCAGTGTGTGTTTCAATGACTTTATTCAAATGTTGGCGATTTGGCAGTGTCGAAACAGTTAGCGCTTCATTATGGTTTTTACGCGTTAACACATGGCCGCCGACACCAACGATGGTAATGCCCCTACTCCGGGTAAATATCCCGCCATTTAGACTATGGGGTATGTCGACGTTGAAAGGTAGCCAACTATCGCCATAATTATTGGATCGATACACCCCACCAGCAATTCCAAAGATAAGTACCGTCTGGGTTTCAGGTTGGATAGCGGCACCAAAAAACGAGCCCTCGAAAGGAGAATTAAGGGTTTCCCAAGTCTTACCAAAATCATTTGAGCGATAGACAGTTCCGGCCTCGCCAGTAACAATCAGTCTGCCAGTGTCTGTCCCCTCAATAGCATTCAAGTGATACTCATCAGGGTTACTGAAAGCATTTTTTATGCTTTGCCATGTTTTGCCACCATCTTCAGTTAACATAGCTCTACCGAAAGCCCCGACAGCGATGCCATGATTTGAATTACTAAACCAGACATCTAGCCACGGTACTTCTACCACAGACATAAACTGTTGCTCGTAGTATTGGATATCATCCTGCATTTGCTCAATATCAAACTGCAGTTGCTTTAGTTGTAAGGCGAGTCTTGATTTAGTTTGATTTTCGTTATGAGAAAATTTTTGTTGAATAGATGCATATACTATTGTTTTTTCTTTTAGTTCTTGACCTAAACGATGCAAATATTGGCGATTGGCTTGTGCCTTCCGGGCCAAGCCATCTACTTGCATAACCCAATTAACACCGCCATCTTCAGAATAATAAATATTTCCATCGTGACCGACTGCCCACCCCTTGTTAGGGGTAGGAAAATCTATACCAGTAATCATTTGCCGGCTAGGCACATGAGCCTGAGACCAATTATCACCATCATCATCTGAATAAATAATATGCCCTCGCTCTCCACAAGCGTAAATACGACCACCCGTTTCGGTAATGTCTACTAACAAAGAGCTGGTAGTGAGTTTAGAGCGATAAGACCATACATCAGGTGCCTTATCAAATGCTTGTAAATGAATAGGCGAGAACCATGGAATAGCCAGTGCAACCAACCTTAGTTTTGCAAACCATCTAATTGAAAATCTCCGAATGGCTACTGTTATCGCAGTATAAGGATGACTAAGGAGAGTTTCTCTAGCTATCTTGCGGCAAACTTGTGGGCTAATGGTATTAGTATTTACATGACATCCAAATGCTTTTAGCACGTGCTTTTTATTATGTCGGTTTATCTGCTACTCCCGGTGGCGACAAGTTGAATTAAACTTCGCACATTTCAAAATCGAATTTACTAACACCACACTCGGGACATTCCCAGTCATCAGGGATATCTTCCCATTTCGTGCCAGGCGCAATACCATCATCAGGTAGACCCAATGCTTCATCGTAAATAAAACCACAGATTACACATTCCCATTTTTTCATATCCAGCTCCGAATATAATCACTTCAATATATTAAATACTAACAGAGTGTCCACATTATCAAAAATGTTACGCCATGTTTCATCAAAATTACGCACTAGCGGAGCACTAATATCGCAGTTTGTACTAAATTTAGACTAATTAACAACAAGCGCCCTTTCCATATTCGCTTTGATATGACGGGCAATCTGCTTGGCTCGCTGGGTATTTGCACCCTCATAATTATCTTCCAACGTCGCGATAAACAATGCGAGCCAGCGCTCAAAGTGCTGAGCTTCCAAACGAGTTTTTGCCGCAATATTGCGGTGAATATTCATCGTATGGCGTTTGTATCGATCTCCACCCGGGAGCAACTTTTCCCAATAGCAACAAATAATTGGAATATGAACCTCGATATCAACATTTGCGGTAACTTTAAATATGGGGGCCAATAACTCATCATCCAATACTTGCTGATAGAATTGATGAATGCAATATTCTATCTTTGGCAAAGAATCCAAATCGGGTTTCACCAGTTATCTACCTCAATTACCTCTTTATATTGCTATCTTATTTTGCTATCCATTCCATATTGACTATTGCGCTGAACATAGTCAGCTATGGCCACCTCTGAATAATGAGGAAATGCTTCAGAGGTGCCCTAGACTTTTTCTGCTCGCCTATCCAACCATTTACCTAAAAAGCTTCTGCTATAATCTTTACCCGTAATCAGATAATAAATGACAGCATAGCTTGACGCCGTACGATATATCCGGCGCTCAACACCTGGCAGACCCGCAAACAATACCTCATCGCCTGCTTGTAACAAATAATCGCTGCCAGGAACCAATATATAGTTTTGAGCACGCTTTACCAACAGCGGCATGGACACCGGTCGTGACCAAATAGATTGTGTTGATTTTGCCAACAAACCTAGTGAAATATCATAACCGCGAGACAATGCTTTCATTATCCCCTCAGCGTGAATCTCGTCAACTGATAACGTCCAGCAATTAATGCGACCATTGCCGCAGATATCATGAATGTTAGCTAATAACACCTGTCCCCATAAGTCTGTCTTGCGATGCATCAGCGCAATAAATTTAACTAATAGTGGATTTTGCACCAGCAGCAAGATTTTAAAATAAACTAATTCTGACGGGTGCATGATTATATCAACATTAGCGGCATCAAATAGCGGCTTATTAATATGATGGTTTTGTCGCGCTACCGTTACAATATTTTCATTTAGCGCTTTTGCTGTCATTATGATGGATAAGTTGTTCGCATCCGTATTGGAACCCGCGATAATGCCAGTAGCGTCATGAACGCCGGCCTGTACCAATGATGCCTCGTCAACACCAGTGCCCACAATTGAACCTTGCGGCGCATTAGCTACCGTCAAGTTAGGCTCAATCACGACACACCTGACACCCAGTTGATCGAAACGCCTATACAATGCTTGACCAAACCTGCCATAACCACAAATAATCCAATGTTCAAGACCAAACTCGCGAGACGATTCATTATCTTGTTCCTCATTGTTAAACTGCCGTATGTCACCTAAATGCCGCAGTGTCAGCGCTAGCTTTTCATAAACGTCGTCATTGGGTGTATGTAACCATTGCTGTAACATAAACTGATAGGGCTTGTGCAATGCCCATGTGAGTTGCTCGGCAAAAGTCTCGTAAGGATCAATAATATGGTCAGTGCCAAAAGAAGCGAGATTTTCTGTCGTATCAGCGTGACTGCTACGACTAATGACGATTCGCTCGGGAGCCAGCAGTTTGCTCGCAATAGCAACCGATAAGTTAACTTGGTCATTGCTTGTAGTTGCCAATACACCAACGCAGTAAGGGTGCTTGATACCCGCATCATTCAATATCTCTGGGTCACCAGCATCTCCGCAGAAAGCGGGCACGTGAACAATAATATTGGATATTTCAATCGACTCAATCTTTTCCGGATCAATATCGACTACTACGGTATTAATTCCCTGTAAGGCTAACTCTGATGCCAGGGTAACACCACTACTGCCAAAACCACATATCAGATAAAAAGGCGTTTGGATATCTTTTACCTGCTGTGTAAAACGGCGCCGCCGGACAATGCGGGAAAACACCGGATCTTGCAACAAAGCCAGCACCTTACCAAAACTATAAAGCCACGCCGTCACAGTGCCGTAAATACAAACCAGTGCCCACATACGTTGGGCCGGTGTAAATGGATGAGGCAGTTCACCAAAACCGATTGTCGTGCCCATAAAGCTAACAAAATAAAAAGCGTGGAAAAAATCAACACGATAAGGCTGACCATCATCATCAATGCCTGGGATCAAGACAAAACCTAACACTGATATTGCATATACAATGATAACCAGTAAAACAGGAAATCTCAGCCGCCTTAAAATAACGTAGATAATATTATTCAAGCAACTCGCCTCACAAACTCACCCGCAACTATACCATCCACAATTACCTCATCCGCAACTTACAAAAACAACTGCCTCACTAATAACGACTAGGTGACAACCTAGCGGCGTAACATGATAGTTTCGGCCACTAACATTACAACCGATGTAATATTAGCTAACAACGCTCCCGCCGATAACGACACGATACTCGCCATCGCGGAAACCGTCATGCCGCCATAGTAGTGTTCCACCACACCCCACACAATAGCTGCGGCGATTAATTGCAGATCAGCGACCAAACTCGTCGCCAATAATACGGCTCCCAAATGAGATCGGTCACCGAGCTTCATGACCGTTGCAATCAAGCTCACCACTAACGCCGCGTACAGTTCATAAACATTATGGTGATCAATATTGTCGATTTCCCCTAGCACAAACCCAAAATTAACGGTTAAAGCTAATACAATACAAAAGGCAAAGCCCACTTTCTCCCGATTTAACATATATACGGCCTCTCCATTCGCCCGCTACCTAGATTTCTCAGCATCTAGTTTTCTCAGTATCCAGATTTACCTATAGTACCTCTACAAGTTAACCTTAGCAGGAGTAACCGCAATAACCCTAATAGCCATCATATCAATAGGGTAAAAAATCGCGTATTGACTAGAGGCCACCCACTTCCAAAACTATTTCCAATTATCCTAAAAAATCATTTACCGTCTAATTCGCTTCTCTGCTCTGGCCAAATCCACTGGTAATTATTGTTATTGCCCAGTAAACTAGCACGAACTTGTCGGGGTGCTTTATCACTTGCTATGGCCAAGAATGGCAACCTTTGCCGTACGCGATACAAGCCGTACAAAGTGTGCTGAGAGTGTTGTTCAATTAATATTGTTTAGCAATAATACAACACAACCCGTGAACCTGATCCGGATAGTGCCGGCGTAGGAAGCAAGACATTAACATTAGCTTAAAAATAAGTCGTATTTAACTGTTTGTTGTTTAATAACGCGATTTTTATCTGATTAAGTTAATCTGACGTAGTGAGATTGAGAGTAAGTCGTAAGATAAGATCTCGTTAATGTTAATGATTAATGTAGTTGAAATGTAGTTAAACAGCCGAAGTAAGCCTGTTTTTCAAATTGCTCCCACCATATACGCTGTTGTATTCGCGATATCCTCTATCACGATCAGGTGTTCTCCCCGACAATCCATTGGCATGATTACCGAGGAGATGATATTAAATGAACGCCAAAGTGTCCCCTATTCTCAGCGAAACCGCAACCATTGATGATGCTTCTATACAGCCTCTCCCCGGTTCAAAGAAAATCTATGTACAAGGTTCTTCTACTGATATTCAAGTGCCCATGCGTGAAATCTCGCTGACGGATACGATGACAGCGCAAGGTAAAGTAAAGAACCCTCCCGTAAGGGTGTACGATACATCTGGCCCTTATACTGATCCCAGCGCTATTATCGATATTCGGCGGGGACTTGCACCTGTAAGAGCCAGTTGGATCACAGCACGCCAAGATACAGAAATACTATCTCGTGCCAGTTCTGCTTACACCAAAGCGCGTAAACACGATTTACGGCTCAATGCTTTGCGTTTTAAGCAACAAAAACCTATTCGACGAGCTAAGGTGGGCAAAAATGTCAGCCAACTCCATTATGCGCGTCAGGGTATTATTACACCCGAAATGGAATATGTCGCCATACGTGAAAACATGAGCATCGCTGCAGCACAAGATCAATATGGACAGCACCCCGGCATGTCCTTTGGCGCCAACACGCCAAAGGAAATCACACCTGAATTTGTCCGCCAAGAAATCGCCTTAGGCCGTGCCATTATTCCCGCTAATATTAACCATGACGAATTGGAGCCAATGATTATTGGTCGAAATTTCCTGGTTAAAATTAACGGCAATATCGGCAATTCAGCCATCACCTCTTCTATTGAAGAAGAAGTTGCCAAATTAACCTGGGGGATACGCTGGGGTTCAGATACAATAATGGATCTATCCACTGGCAAAAATATCCATGAAACTCGCGAGTGGATAGTGCGTAATTCTCCCGTGCCTATCGGAACAGTCCCCATCTACCAAGCGCTGGAAAAAGTCGACGGTATTGCAGAAGAACTGACTTGGGAAATTTTTCGCGACACGCTCATCGAACAAGCAGAACAAGGCGTCGACTACTTTACGATTCACGCCGGAGTCTTATTGCGCTACGTGCCAATGACAGCGAAACGAGTCACGGGCATTGTTTCTCGGGGCGGTTCTATTATGGCTAAATGGTGTTTAGCGCACCATCGGGAAAATTTTCTTTATACTCATTTCGAAGAAATCTGCGACATTATGAAAGCTTACGATGTATCGTTTTCTCTCGGTGACGGTCTCCGCCCCGGCTCTATTGCTGACGGCAATGATGAAGCCCAATTTGCCGAGTTGGAAACCCTAGGTGAGCTTACAAAAATTGCTTGGCAACATGATGTGCAGACAATGATAGAAGGCCCAGGCCATGTTCCTATGCATATGATTAAAGAAAATATGGATAAGCAGCTAGAAGTATGTCACGAAGCACCCTTCTATACTTTAGGACCATTAACTACCGATATCGCGCCAGGCTATGATCATATTACTTCAGGCATTGGCGCAGCGATGATTGGTTGGTATGGCTGCGCCATGCTGTGTTACGTTACACCAAAAGAACATCTGGGCTTACCCGATAAGGATGATGTAAAAACAGGTATTATCACCTATAAACTGGCGGCCCACGCAGCTGATTTAGCGAAAGGACACCCTGGCGCACAGATTCGAGATAACGCGTTGTCTAAAGCTCGGTTTGAGTTTCGCTGGGAAGACCAATTTAACTTGGGCCTGGATCCCGACACTGCCCGGCAATTTCACGATCAAACGCTGCCAAAGGAATCCGCTAAGGTTGCCCATTTTTGCTCTATGTGCGGTCCTAAATTCTGCTCAATGAAAATCTCTCAAGAAGTTAGAGACTACGCTAACAACAACCCCACTGGCGATAGCAGCAACGTGCAAGACAACACATTGGACCAGGCCATGGCAGATAAAGCCGAAGAATTCCGCGCTAATGGCAGTGAGTTATACCATAAGGTATAGACAAACTAAATGAATCAGCATGCAAATGAAAAACACGTGGGTATTGTCGGCGCTGGCCTAATGGGCCGGATGATGGCCTATTATTTAACACGCCACGATTACCACGTTCATCTATTTGATAAAGATGATCGTGGCGGTAGCAGCAGCTGTGGACTTGCCGCTGCTGCCATGTTGGCTCCAATCAGCGAAGCTGACAAAGCTAGTAGCATTGTTGTTAAGCTTGGCTTGGCTTCTATTCCGCTTTGGCAGAATATTGTTGATGAGCTAGAAGCACCCATTTTTTTTCAACAAGCAGGGAGTTTGTTTGTCAGTCACCCACAAGATGAAACCGAATTAACTCAATTTATTGGTAAAATCAGCCGAGATTGGTCCAATCAGTTTCAGCCATTAGACCAGCAAGGTATCGCAGAACTAGAGCCTGCGTTGGCCAATAGGTTTAAACACGGCATCTTTTTACCCGCCGAAGCCCAACTGGCAAATGACGAATGGTATATAGCCGTGGCTAAGGCGTTGGACAACAAGTGTGTTACCTGGCATCCACAGACCAAAGTAAAAAATATTGCCCCTCATGTTATTAGGACCGAAAGTAAGACATTTGATTTTAACTGGGTGGTGGACTGCCGTGGATTAGGCGCAAAAGATGCAATACCTGCATTACGTGGTGTTCGCGGTGAACGTTTCCGACTCTATGCTCCCGATGCACAGCTGAACCGACCCATTCGTCTCATGCATCCTCGGTATCACATCTATATAGTGCCTCGCCCTAATCAAGAATTTATCCTCGGTGCAAGCGAAATTGAAAGCGACGATATGAGCCCGGTATCGGTTCGCTCAACACTCGAATTACTATCGGCACTTTATAGTCTCGATGCCGCCTTCGGTGAAGCACGTATTGTAGAGACGGTTGTCAACTGTCGCCCGGCACTTCCCCACAATGAGCCACGCATCTTCCATCAACCAGGTCTACTACAAATAAATGGACTTTACCGAAATGGCTACTTGGTCGCCCCTGCCATAGCAGAAACGGCATTACAGCTAATGGGCACCAATAACTCAAACAGAAACTGCTCAAACCACTTTACTTCAACAACTTCTTATTCATGCCTATTTTCTGACATTGTGAGCCCTATAAATGATGAAGATTTCTGTCAATAATGAAACAATGACTGTCAAGGAAAAAACACGGCTTAACGAATTAATACAACAACTGAGCTATGAGACAGGCAGATTTGCGATAGCGATTAACGGCACGTTTGTTCCCAGACACCAGTATGCCCAAACTCAATTACATGACGACGACCATGTTGATATTGTTACAGCAGTGCAAGGAGGTTAACTATGTCAAGCATAACAAATAGTACTGAATTCAACATCGGCGGAAAAAAACTAACTAGCCGCCTATTTATTGGTTCAGCGCTTTATCCTTCACCATTTATTATGCAACAAGCTATCAAGGCTTCTGGCGCAGAAGTTGTAACTGTGTCACTGCGTCGACAGTCGCACGAAAAAAGTAGTGGTGAATCCTTTTGGGATATCATTAAATCCACTGGTTGCCATTTATTGCCTAATACCGCCGGTTGTCACAGTGCCAAGGAAGCAGTCACTTTAGCACAGATGTCTCGAGAGCTATTTGAAACAAATTGGATAAAATTAGAAGTAATCGGAGACGATTACAACTTACAGCCAGACCCCTTTGAATTACTTATTGCTGCTGAACAACTTATCTCGCTAGGTTTTGAAGTATTTCCCTACTGCACCGATGATTTAATCCTTTGCCAACGCCTGGTCGAGCTAGGTTGCCGTATCTTGATGCCGTGGGGGGCGCCAATTGGCACAGGTCAAGGCTTGATAAACCCCTATGCATTAAAAACGTTGCGTGAACGCTTGCCAAACATCACGCTGGTAATAGATGCGGGCCTTGGCAAGCCCTCCCACGGCGCACAAGCGATGGAATTGGGTTATGACGCAGTACTATTAAATACCGCCATTGCCCAAGCGCAAGATCCTACCACAATGGCAAGCGCATTTGCCCAAGCGATCTCGGCCGGACGTCTAGGTTATGAGGCAGGTATCATACCTAAAAAAAATACCGCTAAACCCAGCACCCCCTTAGTGGGCATGCCTTTTTGGCATGACAATACCGCATAGACTAAAACCAGTGGCAGTAAAAAGACACGCCTATTTTAGATAGATTGCCGTTTTAAACATATTTTCTCTGTAAACATATGCCTGTTTTAGACCAGCTTGACTCTTGGCACCTATTTTGGAGTGCACTGATTTCTGCCACGCTCTTTCCAGGTGGTTCGGAAGTTTTATTAGCCTTGCTCCTGGAACGATCGGAATATCCGCCATGGCAGCTAGTATTAGTCGCAACGCTGGGGAATACTCTAGGTAGTTTGGTTACATGGCTTATGGGTGTCATGCTACGTTACGGCTATACCATACCCATGCTATCAACCACTGACAATAAGTCTAGTCATGCCGTCATTAAACGCTACGGTATTTATAGTTTGTTGCTGGCATGGTTGCCCGTCATTGGCGATGGTATTTGTTTGATTTGTGGCTATCTAAAAACGCCTTTGCTGCTTAGCTCATTATTAATCTTGATCGGCAAATCCTGTCGGTACCTCATAATCTGGTTGATGATCAGTTAACAATAACTAAAACCTTTAACAAATTGACAAAACTGTTCTATGCTGTGAAAAAAATGGAGCTATTGATATGTCGAATAATCAACAGTCTAACGGTAAAACAAAAAGTATTAAAACGTCTCTATCGCCTCGTCGCAATAGTTCTGAGGCAATAACGCTTGCTGATTTAGTGGAAGAACAGTTACAACATTTTGGCATCGATAGCAAAACAAAACTGGGGCAATCAATGGCTGCTATCGCCACACATCTATACAGTTGTCAACATGATGTGGAGCTCATGTGGAATCTGACCCAACAGGAGCTGCACAAGCTGTCTGCGGAAGACCGTATCTCTCACTTCAACGCTAAGAAATTTCTTTGTTTTCAGCTGGCCAAGTTACTCGACGAAGTGCAGGCACCATTTCGCAAAAATTACCAGGGGCTAAATTATGACGATGCTACCCTATCGGCAAAGGGTTCCTACCCGATTTTTGATAATGTTACAGCCATATTTTCCGCAACACCCACCATTGCTCGCACAGCGACATACATCTACGCCTGCGCTGAATGGATAGAAGACGCATTTAAAGGCAAAGAGCTTTTGTTAGAGATATACTCACGCCTCTTAAACCCGACATCGCTTTCTCTGGCAAATCATATTGTAGATTTAGAAGCTGGTCCCTATGCCGGAGAATACCTTGCATGGAACTACAACAGCGGTATGGCAGCCATTGATGCAGTACTCTCACATGTATTAGGACACAATGACATTCTAATAACTAGTGGTAATATTTATGGTGGAGCTCACCAACTTATTCACGATTGGTTTGCAAAACCTTCCAACTTGAAAATAGGCGTAGAAACATTTCGTGGTGAAAACGTAGCTGACTTTATGAGTTGTTGGCAACAAACCAAAGTCAAATATAAGGACCTGCTCAAGCAAAAGCCATTTATCGATATCTGCGTCTATCTGGAATCACCCTGTAATCCACACGGCTATGTATTAGATGTGCCTGGTATTTGTAAAGCTGCTCATGCCGAAGGTTTAAAAGTGATATTAGATGCCACGGTCGGCACACCATTTTTGTCGCAACCACTGCAACGTGAGGACCCTAGTGAAAGGCCCGACTTCGTTATTCACAGCTACACCAAAGACTTATCCGGTTCAGGCTCGGTTGTCGCTGGCTGCGTGATCGGTCGGAATCACGATATGTTCATTCCAAAAGGTGACCCCGGTTGGGAAACCACGATGTTTTGGAACGTATACTATGTTAAAGGCGCTTTTCTAAACGCCGATGCTGCCTTTGAAGTATTGCAGGGCACCAAAACCCTCGCGCTGCGTATGTTAACAAAGTCCATCAATACGACTATTCTAGCCAATTTTCTCGATTCGCATCCGCAGATAAATGTCACCGCCAATTGCCTAGCCCATGACAATAACTTTGCCCTGAAAGAAGAAGTGAATTTTTTAGGTTTCACTGCACCACTGTTTACCATTGACATGAGCGATATACCCAAGAAGTTATTTCAGCGTTTTTTCGATTGTTTAGAGCCAACGTTTGCCCACATGATCACCTTAGGCCAAACCAATACCATCGTCAGTTGTCCAGGACTGACAACCCATTCGGAGCTTAACAAAGAACAATTGGCCGAATCAGGCATTACTGCCCACACGATACGTTTTGCGGTCGGCATAGAAAGTCCAAACGATTTGATAAAACACTTGATCAGCGCAGCCAAATTAGCCATTGACCCAGAAATCGATGGCTTTTCAGATCAATTCATGCCAATCGAACAAATCAAAGCGTTAATTCAACAAACTTATGTTGATCATCACAACCGGTATATCCAATCACGTATTGCTACATTATAACGATAGCCAGGATAGCTTTTAATTGAAAAAATGAAAATTAAGCCCGTTACCATACCCGATATTCCTGACAAGCAACCAGCGCCACCCATCGTATGGACTATAGCCGGTTCTGATTCAGGCGGTGGCGCTGGTATTCAGGCTGATTTAAAGACTTTTCACTCATTGCAGGTTCACGGCTGTAGTGTAATAACCGCCTTAACGGCACAAAATTCTCAGCAAATTAATGATATTACGGTTACCCCCGTACAGTCGGTCAATCAGCAAATCGCTGCACTCCATGCTGATCTACCGGCCAAAGCCATTAAACTTGGCATGTTAGCTGCCCCCGACATAATGCGCGCTGTTAACGATTTCCTTTATCAATTTCATGGCCCGGTTATCTGTGATCCGGTTTTACGTTCATCCAGCGGAACATTGTTAAGCAACGCGAGTTTAGTAGATGACTATAGATCTTTAATTATTCCTCAAACGACTATTATAACGCCCAATCTAATTGAAGCTGAATTGTTAAGCGGCATTACCATTACAACCACCGAAGACATCCAACACGCAGCCGCAGTCATCAAAGAACTAGGTTGTAGTGGCGTTATTATCAAAGGCGGCCATGCTAGCGACAAACAGTGGGCACAGGATTATTGTTTGTTGAACAACGATAGTTTTTGGCTGTCAACACCTCGTTGGCATAACAATAACAGTCACGGCACTGGTTGTACCTTCTCAGCCGCAGTAGCCGCAACATTAGCGTTTGGGTACATTGAACAAGATGCTATAGTAATCGCTAAATCCTACGTCAGCCAAAGTATTAGAGAAGCGGTACAACTAGGTCAAGGGCCCGGCCCAGTAGCTCACCAAGGTTGGCCCCAGTACAGTGATGACCTGCCATTATTAACCCGCTCCGCTAACGAGATCTACCACCGCAGCCCTTTTCCAGCCTGCACGCTGCCTACTGATCAGCAGCCAACGAGTAACGAAAAGCCTCACAGCGATCAGCCTGACGAAAGACCACAACTCGGGCTCTATCCCATTGTTGATAATATACCAAGCTTGGAACAGCTACTGACTCAAACCACCATTAGCACCGTACAAATTAGGCTAAAACAGTTGGCTCAGAGTGAATTAGAAGAGCAGATCGCAACCGCATGCCAATTAAGTCAACAATTTAACTGCCGCTTGTTCGTCAACGACCATTGGCAGCTCGCCATGAAATATAAAGCCTATGGCGTTCATCTGGGTCAGGAAGATTTACAATCAGCCGATCTGGCAGCGATAAAACACCATGGCTTGCGTCTGGGTATCAGCACTCATTGCTATCATGAAATAGCCCATGCTCACGCCATTGCGCCATCTTATATTGCTTATGGTCCTATCTACGAAACACTGTTGAAAGAAATGCCCTACTGCCCTCGGGGTTTAGCTTCCCTTCGGCATTGGGTAAAACTATTAGCGCAATACTCAACAACTGCCATTGGCGGCATATCAGAAGCACGCGCCACTGAGGTGTTGGATACCGGCGTCAACAGCTTTGCTGTTGTATCGGCAATTAGCACTGCCGATGACCCAATTGCAGCAGCAAGACGGCTTTTACATCTTTTTAACCATAATAGTTAACCAACAAGCTCCAGTCGAACACCATTGTTTAAGCTTTAAATTTAATCAGCTATTAACTATCAGCAAGACGCGGCTCTTTTAAACTCGGTTATCAGAGCTACAATGGTCAAAACGACAGTTATTAAAATGACAACCCTACGCCTTGTCACCCCCACCCTTATTTTTTCTAAGGTTTGCCAGATCATCCCTTGTCCAAAATCATTGCTGGGGCAAACAACCAGACAATAAAAAAGTTATTAAAACAGTATAACTAACACGACTTACTCTACTATACTTATAGCTATCTTCTAGCAGTGAAAGAACTCGTTTGGCAATCTGACATATATACGTTGCCTTACTATCTGAAACTGGTCTCGATTGCTATCGATACTTGGTAACGCCTTATTCAAGCTAGCGAACTTACTGGCCCCACTATGCAATCAGCGGAATGCCCTCCGACTCAACCGTTTGTCATTATTATTTTTGGTGGCAATGGCGATTTATCGAGACAGAAACTACTACCTGCGCTCTATAACCTCGACGCTGACGGCTATCTGCATGCAGACGGAAAAATTGTGCTAGTATCACGCAAGGAACTAACCACTGATACATTTAAATCACAGATTCGGGACGTCTTTAAGCAAAAAATACCTGAGCAATATGATGAAGTCATCTGGAAAAAATTTGTAGCAAAAATTTATTATCAAACCTTAGAGGCGACTAATCCACAAGACTTTACTCAACTAAAACAATTATTAAATCAACTTACTACACACAACGTCGATCTTATTCATTACTTAGCAACTCCTCCAACGCTGTTTGGCACCATTTGCGAGAATCTGGGTGCAGCCAATCTAAATCATGACAACACAAGAGTTGTTATCGAAAAGCCGTTAGGAAAAGATTTAGCGTCATCAAGAAAAATTAATGATGAAATTGCGCAACACTTTAGGGAAAATCAAACCTTTCGCATAGATCATTACTTAGGCAAAGAAACCGTGCAAAACCTACTTGCCATTCGGTTTGCAAATTCATTATTTGAGCCCATGTGGAATAACGAAGGGATAGATCATGTAGAAATAACAGTAGCGGAAACTCTGGGCGTAGAAGGCCGAGAGGCTTACTACAGTACCACCGGCGCGCTAAAAGACATGTTGCAAAATCATATCCTACAACTATTGTGCTTAGTTGCCATGGAACCACCCAATAACCTTGACGCCGATTCAGTGCGAGACGAAAAGTTGAAAGTACTAAAATCTTTGCGACCTATCGTTGGTAAAGATATAAGAGAAAAAACGGTCAGGGGAATTTACACGAGTGGTTCAGTTGGAGGGGAAAGTGTTAAAGGCTACTTAGAGCTAATGCAGGCGTTTGACAAAAATAATACCCCTATGACAAGTCACCGTCATTTAGCGGAAACTTTTGTCGCACTTAATGTCAATATCGACAATTGGCGGTGGGAGGGTGTGCCCTTCTATTTGCGCACTGGGAAACGCTTGCCGAAACGCTATTCTGAAATTGTGATCTTCTTCAAGCCCATACCCCACTCGATTTTTTCACAAAAGAAAGAAGATATTGAACCTAATAAGATGGTCATCCGTTTACAACCAGAGGAAACCATCGAACTGCACATTACCAACAAGGTGCCTAGCTTAGCCCAGGACAATATGAAACTGCGCTCAGCTGCACTCAATTTGAGTTTATCTCAAGCGTTCAATTCACAGCGCCGTATCGATGCCTACGAGCGCTTACTATTGGACGTCATCAATAATACCGCTACTCTCTTTATGCGACGAGATGAAGTAGAAGCAGCTTGGCAATGGATTGATCACATCACGAGAGGTTGGGAATCATTTCACTACGATTGTTATAGTTATGTCGCTGGTACGTGGGGGCCCACAGCTTCCATTGCCTTACCTTTAAAAGATAACAGAGTTTGGTATGAATAATATTACTCGACAAGATTATCGCGACCAGGAGGCTCTAACGACTGACCTTTGTCAAATCATTGTCAACCAACTATCCCGCGCCATTGATACAAAAGGCTTTGCCAGTTTTATTATTTCAGGTGGTAACTCGCCGAAACCTCTGTTCGAGCAGCTGTCACAACGGATAATTGATTGGCAAAACGTTATTATTACCTTGGCAGATGAGCGCTGGGTTGATACTAATTCAAGTGACAGCAATGAATACCTGGCAAGAACCACCCTACTGACAAACCATGCCGAGCGCGCTAAATTTATTGGTTTAACAACAACAGATAGTTCGCCGGAACAAGGCGTAACACAAGTAAACGAGAGATTAAAAGATTTTCCACTACCATCCGATATTTGCCTATTAGGTATGGGCAATGATGGACATACTGCGTCGCTGTTTCCAGATGATGATAACTTGTCTGCCGCACTATCAATGCACCAAACATCCCATTGCCTAGCAATGACACCTCACAATGCTAAATATCAGCGTATAACGTTAACTCTACCTTACATACTGAATAGCAAACTCATTATTTTATTGTTGATCGGAACCGAAAAAGATACTGTGTTAAATCAAGCAATATCTGATGGCCCGGTAGAAAAAATGCCTGTACGAGCTATACTCAGACAAAATCTAGTACCAGTCCACGTTTTTTGGTGTCCTTAACTAACTATTACTGGTAAGCGTGCTATGAATCCCTTTGTTGCCCAAGTTACTCAAAATATTGCAGCCCGCAGCGCGCAAAGCCGCGCGGCCTATATTGAGCTCATGCAATCCCAACGCCAAGCTAGCGCTAGCAGAAATCAACTGAGTTGTTGTAATATCGCCCACGGTTTAGCGTCGCTCAGCAAAAATGATAAAGCCAAACTAGCAAATACTGACAATGGCAATATTGCCATCGTAACCGCCTACAACGATTTGCTGTCAGCCCATCAGCCTTATGCCCATTATCCAGAAGAGATAAAACAGGCTTTACTGTCGACCCACTACACCGCTCAAGTGGCCGCAGGAGTACCTGCCATGTGCGATGGTATTACGCAGGGTAACAGCGGTATGGAGTTAAGCCTCTTTAGTCGAGATCTGATTGCGATGTCGACCGCCATAGGACTTACACACAGTGTTTTTGACGGCATCATCTGTCTGGGCATTTGCGATAAGATTGTACCAGGCCTGCTAATCGGCGCTTTAAGATTCGGTCACTTACCATGTGTGTTTATCCCAGCCGGGCCAATGACAACAGGCATTTCAAATCGCCAAAAAGCCCATGTGCGCCAACAGTATGCTGAAGGCAATGCTAGTAGGGCCGACTTACTGGCCTCTGAATCACAGGCCTATCACAGCCCTGGTACGTGTACATTTTATGGCACAGCGAATACCAATCAAATATTATTGGAGGCCATGGGGCTACAGCTACCTGGCTCGTCATTTATTAATCCGGGAACATCGTTGCGACAAGCGTTGACACGACACGCAGTGCTTGAACTTATCAAACATACGCCTTTAGAAGCAAGTTACCAACCGCTTTACCAAGTGGTCGATGCAAAGGCATTAACTAATGCGATGGTGGCGCTGTTAGCTTCCGGCGGCTCCACTAATCACACCCTACACTTAGTCGCTATCGGTTACGCAGCGGGCTTGCAAATTACATGGGATGATTTCGCTCTGCTATCGCAAACTGTGCCACTGCTAACTAGCCTATACCCAAATGGTGAAGCAGATGTTAACGATTTTCAGCAAGCAGGCGGTACCAGCCGCTTATTTGAGGAATTAATAAAAGCGGATTTAATGTATACCGACAATCAAAGCTTCAACCAACATGACTTTAGTCGCTATGCCCTTCAACCGAGTTTAATCAATGATAGCCTAAGTTGGGAAAACACCTGCAGCTCACCTATGGATGAAAACATTATTCGCCCAGCTAATAGACCTTTCCAACAAGAAGGCGGTCTAAAAATCATTAGCGGCAATATTGGCACCGGTATTATCAAAACTTCTGCTCTCAACAGTAACGATCGAGTAGTAAAAGCCCCAGCTAGAGTCTTTACCAGCCAACAGCAGTTAGAAGATGCGTTCAAAAATGGTGAGCTGTACACAAATTTTATTGCGGTTATTATCTATCAAGGACCTAAAGCGAATGGCATGCCTGAATTGCACAAACTCACACCATTACTGGCCAGCATCATGGCACAGGGCTTTAAAGTTGGCTTAGTCACGGACGGACGCATGTCTGGCGCATCCGGTAAAGTACCAGCCGCTATTCATATTACACCAGAGGCAAAAGAGGGTGGCAACATTGCTAAAATTCACGACGGAGATATACTAACCCTCAATGCAGAAACAGGCGAAATTAGTGTAGCCCTATCGGAGCAAGAGTTAGCCGCTAGGCCCTGCTATATACTAAAGGGTAATGAATCTGAAGGTTTAGGGCGAGAGCTTTTTGCCTTATTTCGAAACAATATTTCTGCAGCAACAGAGGGCGCTACTATTTTTTCTTATTCAGAATGATCTTACTCGAGATCATATCAACTGGGATCACAACATTATGGATAATATCATCGATATCTTACATGACTGTCCCATCATACCTGTGGTAGTAGCTAACGATATGGATAAAACACTTAAACTTGCAGAGATATTATCGGAAGAAAATGTACCTATTATGGAGGTTACCTTACGTCGCGCCAACGCACTCAAAATTATTAAAGAAGTTCATAGCCAATTTCCGTCAATAACTCTCGGCGCTGGTACAATTAAGCATCCTGAGCAAATCGCTTCATCCTTACACGCCGGCGCCAGTTTTACTGTGTCACCCGGTATCACCAAGCCGTTACTGGAAGAAGCTAAATCACAAGCCGCTAATTTTCTCCCAGGAGCTGCCTCTGCATCAGACATTTTATTAGGTGAAGAATACAATATTAAATGCTACAAACTGTTCCCGGCCACCGCCATTAACGGACTAGATCTCATTAAAGCTTTTCGATCACCATTCCCCGACGTCACCTTTTGCCCAACCGGTGGAATAATACCTGATAATTACCTAACCTACTTACAACAGACAAATGTTGTCTCCGTAGGTTGCACCTGGTGCTGCAACATCGAACAAATAGAAAACGAAGATTGGCAAACAATAACAACCCGGGTTCAGCAGTTAAAAGCCGGATTAAGCACTTTGTAGTAGAGCACTTTTCCTTTTTTACCCTTCTTTACTTTGTTCGCCCCTGTTTACTAATACTTGATTTATAAATACTTAGTTTATAGATACTTGGGTTACCAATACTGTATTACTGATACTATATTACCGACACGTGGCAACCGCAATTGACAGACCAAGAGTCCTCGTGTGTTTAATGCTCTCGAGTTGCTCTAAAACGCACATCAGGCCAACGCTCTTCCATGAGTGATAGGTTGACTCGTGTTGGGGCCAGGTAAGTAAGATGACCACCACCATCAACAGCCACGCCATCGTGGGCTTTCTTCTTAAATTCTTCTAACATTTTGTCGTCATCACACTCTATCCAACGAGCTGTATAGACATTGATATTTTCATAAATACAATCTACTTTGTATTCATCCCTTAACCGATAGGCAACGACTTCAAATTGCAATACCCCAACAGCGCCAACCACCAAATCATTATTTTTAACGGGGAAAAATACCTGAGTCGAGCCCTCCTCTGAAAGTTGCTGTAAACCTTTCTGCAACTGTTTCAGCTTCAGCGGGTCTTTTAGCCTGATTCGACGAAATAGTTCAGGCGCAAAATGGGGGATACCGGTAAACTTTAAGTCTTCACCTTCTGTAAAAGTGTCCCCAATCTGTATCGTCCCGTGATTATGTAAACCAATAATATCACCAGCAATGGCCTCATTGACACGAGTTCTCTCACCCGCAAGAAAAGTCACGGCATCAGCAATCTTTACATCCTTGCCTAGGCGAACATGTTTCATCTTCATACCTTGTCTATAACTGCCCGAACAGACTCTCATGAATGCGACCCTGTCTCTATGCTTAGGATCCATATTGGCCTGAATTTTAAAAACGAAGCCAGTAAATTTATCTTCTGCTGCTACCACATCACGAGTTTTTGTCTCCCGGTTTTTGGGAGCAGGCGCGATTTCAACAAAACCATCTAGCATTTCACGCACGCCGAAATTACCTAAAGCCGTACCAAAATACACTGGTGTCATAGCACCCGCTAGATATGATGCCAGATCAAATGCATGAGTAGCGCCACGTACTAACTCAATTTCTTCCCTAACATCCTCGGCATAGGCACCCAGTAGGGTTTCGGCCTCCTCGCTAGCTAAACCCTGAATAGTGATGTCGGCCGGAATCGTATGTCCCTGCCCTTTTTCATAAATATGAATTGTATCGGTATAAAGGTTATAAACCCCCTTAAACTCTTTACCCATTCCCAACGGCCAATTGATCGGAGCACAGTCTATTTTTAATACGCTTTCAATTTCGTCCAATACATCAATAGGGTCACGAATATCGCGGTCCATCTTATTGATAAAGGATAGTATCGGGGTATCGCGTAAACGGCACACTTCCATTAACTTTACGGTTCGATCTTCTACACCTTTCGCGCCGTCAATCACCATTAATACCGAATCAACCGCTGTTAACGTTCGATAAGTATCCTCAGAAAAATCTTCGTGGCCAGGGGTATCAAGTAGATTAACGATACGATCCTTGTAGGGAAACTGCATGACAGAAGAAGTAACGGAGATACCTCGTTCTTGCTCCATAGTCATCCAGTCCGAGGTGGCATGTTTATCATTTTTCTTACCTTTAACGGTGCCAGCCGTCTGTATTGCTTGGCCAAATAACAGCAACTTCTCGGTAATCGTCGTTTTGCCCGCATCGGGATGCGAGATGATAGCAAAAGTGCGTCTCTTGTTGATTTCATTAGATAAATTGCTATCAGTCATACCACTCAAACCCTTATTTGTACCTAAATTTGTACCCATTACTCGTTTACTTTTTTTTAGGATCTTGAGATTTCTCCTGTTCCTTATCGCCAGCACTATTATCACCAGCGTCTAAACCTTCAAATGCAAAAGGATTAAAGAACTGCCTTCTCCATAGAAGATTGCGATCGACTTCACTGAGCGAAGCCTCTTGGCAAACACTTTGCCAGTTATCCTCTATCACTTGCCTTTGCGCCTGATAAATTTCAAGCGCTTCTTTTTCACTTAATAAGAAGTGATGCGCCGCCGCGATACAGCCACTTATCTGACTCATGCGATTTTCGCCTTGTATCAGCATGGCTTGCGTAGCTTCTCCACCTGCTCTCCCTTGAGGGCAAATATCATAGGCAGGCGTCAAACTTAATGATTTGCCATTCCAAAATGCAGCATGGTTACGCGCATGATCATCAGTATTACCACATAAAATGTTAAACACAAGCCGCCCATAAAGCTCACGCAACGTATCTTTTGGATTATCAAAACGCTTGCGAATAATTTCGCCAAGCTGCTCATAGCTCGCGTAACGCGCCATCATGTCATCTAAGCCAAATAAAGTCAGCGCTGAAACCATAGCTTTGCGCTGCCAACCATCTTTAGCTTTCACACGATCAAAACGCTCAATAAGCAGTACATCTTTATTCGCTGCCTTAACCAAAGACACGCCCGCTACATTCAAGCCACAAAGCGATGCTAAACGCATCGCTATAAATTCGGCTTTCACAACGCTATAGAGATCATCACTTGATGAAAATTTAGCGATGTACTTTGTATCATCTTGCTCGATCAAAGCCTTGGGGCGTGCTCCACCAATTGATGAGCCGTGAAACAATGCCTGATCCAGCTCAGGTGAGAGCGGCACACCTTGCTCTACTCGCTCTGCTGACTCCATCAATTCTTCAAGCGAAACATTGTTTGCTTGCCTTGGCACGTATTCAGTCGGCGAAGCTTGAAAGTCCAAAGCACCAATACGGTCTGAACCTGACTCCAGTAAATAGGTTAACTCATCCAAATCAGCGTCAGCCGCCTGATCACCTTTGGTGCCAAGCTTTTTATTGATGATAACCCTGCGCCCCCATGCATCGGGCGCGGCATCTCTAATGCAGCTTGGTATGGATAGCCCATCTTTTAGCTCGATTACACCAGCTTGTAACGGCAGCTCTTCATCAAATATTGAGATCGCTGGATGTGCATTATCTTCGGCGCGCTCTAAATAACTTTTACCGTAGTTAAAGCGCAAAACGCCGCCTTCAGCTTCAAGCTTTCCGGCAACTACAGGCTCAGTCATTTCGGGAAGCCATATCCAGACATAGGCTTCTTCGTAAGAATTAGAAGTCATCATCTACCCCGCGCACTGGTTTTCTTGCCATCTTAGGCAACAAGGTGAGCTTTTCTTTGCTCATTGCCAAGGTCGATGCCAATGAGCGCTCATCACTATCAAATAGTCGAATGCCAAGCAGATATGCCACTTCAAATACAGCCCCCAACGAGCAATTGGGATCACCTTTTTCAATGCGCTGCAACAATCCGCGCGATATACCTGCGCGCTCAGCCAGCTCCTTGGCAGGCAGTTTGCGCTCGATACGCGCCTCACGGATCATCACCGCAAGAAGCTCTACTGCCTCGCGGGTATAGCGTGAATATGCGCGGTTTGCTGCCTTAGCCATAATGCACCTTGTGATCCATAAATAGATCACATAAAATTAATAAGATCTATTTATAGACCATATTAGCAGGATAAAAGGCTAGCTAGCAAGCTAAAAGTAGGGTGAGAGTTTAAAAAGACCGTAAAACAGTAGTTTTAGTACCGAAATCAGCCATTTTTTAAACCATGATCAGGTGATTTAAGGAAGAACACGCGCGACTCTCCTTAAATCTATTGTCCCGCTCTAGGACGCAACCCAAATATCAGAAAATATAAACCGTGACTTTGCCACCACAATATTGAGCCCTTGAGACTAAACAGACTCAAGGACAGCTTTTGGGGCTCAGTTTGGCTCTGAAAGGAGACATGATAAGCGAAGTATGAGCGTTTAAGTCCAAATAGGTCGCTGAGCCCCAAAAGTGCGGCAAGTAAAATTAGCAGAGGCTCACCAATTAATGATTCCAGAAAATATGAACTTCCTTATATCCAGTCTCGATAGTGAAGATATTGTCGCCAAGCACCAGATCACGCCCCATTTTTTTATAGTCGATAATGCCCCTTATATGTACTGATTAATAAACATCTATATTTCCCCCTATTCAGCTTTTAGGAGAGTCCAATACCTCAACAACCAAAATAGAGTAGCTTGATCACTCGACTTCATTTTTGAATTGGTGTGATATATTTAATACATCGCCGAGCGGAATGATTGATACATCCGGTGCCTGTGAAGTTTCGCGCAAAACCTGCTTTATCTTGGTTACTCTAAATTCTAGCGTGGCTTCCGTAAATATGGCGAGAGCTTAGTCATTCAAACGGCAAATCAGCTTGAACCTATAGCACCAAGCCATCTACTCACGTTATAGTTTGCAATCATCACTCCCACCCCCTTGTCAGCCAACAACTATGGTGCTCAAAATGATCAGTTTTACCCTTAACGGCAAACAGATGACCTATCAGGGCGATGCTAGTAAACCGCTGCTTTGGTACGTAAGAGAAGACTTGAATTTAACCGGCAGCAAATTCGGCTGCGGCATGGCGTTATGCGGCGCCTGCACGGTACACATGAATGGACAACCGGTACGTTCTTGTTCTATGCCAATGTCCGCCATTGATGGTGCCAATATCACCACTATTGAAGGCCTTCAGTCTAAAACGGGACTCGCAGTGCAAAACGCCTGGGAGCAACTGGACGTTGTGCAATGTGGTTACTGTCAATCAGGCCAGATCATGTCGGCCACCGCATTGTTGAGTAGCAATTCCAATCCCACCGATAATGATATTAATGCGGCAATGCAAGGTAACTTATGCCGTTGTGCCACCTATCATCGTATTCGCGCAGCCATTCACCTAGCCGCGAAAGAACTTGCACAGGAGGCCTGATGATGGAAGAGCTAATAACACTAACGACATCTGGTATAAAGCGACGCAGCTTTCTTAAAATCACGGTGCTCAGCGGCATAGGGTTTACCATCGGCGGCTGCGCTACCGCCGCCGTGAATGTTGCTGGCAAACCACAACAAACTGTTAATCTAGGACATTTTATTCGTATCACTAATGACAATAAGGTTACAGTCGTTATTAAACACCTAGACAAGGGTCAGGGTGTTACCACCGGGCTAACCGCCATCGTCGCGGAGGGACTCAACGCTGGCTGGCAGCAAATGAGCTGGGGGTGC
>JANQMK010000314.1 GCA_028280085.1 Pseudomonadales bacterium | reverse complement strand
CAACTTATACCGACACCAGATGGTAAAGGTCGGCGCGCAGTGGTGGAAATTTTAATTAACTCCCCGCTGGTGGCGGATCTTATTCGTAAAGGTGAGGTGCATAAAATTAAAGACATTATGTCTAAGTCCAATGAAGGTGGCATGCAAACCTTTGATCAAGCGCTATTTCGCTTATATGATGCAGGGGAAATTACCTATGAAGATGCTCTTGCACATGCTGATTCGGCTAACGATTTGCGTCTCATGATCAAGCTTGCCTCTGAAACTGACGCTGGCTATTTATCTAACGCCGTGGATGATTTGAGGATCGATGATCCTGACCGCGGCAGAAGGTATTAACCAGATTGCCAGGTTTTACTGAACGCTGAACCAAGTTTCTAAAATAAGCGCTGCGGCAACGCTGTCAATTTTTGCGTCGTTGCTATCAATAGCACGCTTTGTGCCTGTGGCTTTCGCGATATGCTCTTTGGCTGTAAAGGTTGATAGTCGCTCGTCAATGAGTTGTATAGGCTTATGGAATCTGCCATGTAGGCGATTGGCAAATTTTCTTGCCCGTACCGTGATATCGTTGTCACTGGTATCCATATTGATTGGATGACCGACAACAAATAGGTCAGGTTGCCATTGGTTAATAATGCTCTCGAGTTGCTGCCAATTAGGAATACCATCCTTGGCTGGGATGGCTGGTAGCGGGCTGGCCGTGTGTGTAATCTCCTGCCCGACGGCTATGCCGATTTTTTTGGTGCCGAAATCGAATGCTAAAATGGTACGAGGGCTATTCGGCATAACTATTGGACTACGGACACTCCAGGCGCAAGCTGACTGAGATCGATGCCAATTTTTTTGGCTGCTGCTTGCGCCATTCTGTTATGCGGCGTATTAAATACAATGTCGGTATCTGCAGGCACTGCTAGCCAACTATTACTTTTTAGCTCTCTTTCGAGTTGACCTGGCGCCCAACTTGCAAAACCGAGTGCGACTAAACTGCTATCAGGCCCTTCATCAATCGCGATATCCTTAATAATATCTTTTGATGTCGTAAGACAAATATCGGCTGAAATGGGTAGGGTCGATTCCCAGCGATGGTTGTTAGTATTTTTATGTAATACAAAGCCGCGGTCAATTTGAATTGGACCGCCAGAAACGACTGGCTGCTGAGAATGATTTGACTTTTCTTTAATATTTAGGTGTTGAAACATATCATGCAGATTTAGCGAGAGTGGATGGTTAATAACGATTCCCATGGCGCCACTCACAGTATGCTCGCAGATATAAGTAACTGAATGACTGAAATAGGGATCTCGAAGCTGTGGCGTAGCCACAAGAAAGTAGTCTTGTAATCCACTGCCTGTGAATTTCAAAACATCATCCCTGCCGAAAGTACTGGCGTGGGCATTCGCATTTGACATTGTCTGCACCTCGCTTTATCAGTTTTCTTAACAACAATATTGGGTCGATCAGCCTTAGATACAAGGCCCCTATATGTATAGCATGAAATGATCTAAAGAGATATTTAAATGGTGAAACTACAGTTAGTTTTATTCAGCGGTCAACTGATTATCCCGGTCAAATCGCCAGGTTCGTATAATTTCTAACCTGTCAACCTCGTTCCTTAATTCCTGTGGGAAAGGATCAAATGGTGCTGCCCGCTTTACGGTATCAATGGCGGCTTTGTCTAGGATTTGATAGCCGGAAGAATTAACAATTTGAATATCATATATTTTGCCGTCAGGTAAGATGGATACCATTAATTGCAAACTGCCGAATATTTGTTGTGTGCGAGCCTCTTCAGGGTAATAAATATTGCCGACAACTTCTATTTTATTGCGCCACTTGTACAGATAAGCTGCGTCAACTGAGCTTCTGGTTGACACTGATGTCAGGCGATGAATGCGGGGGCGCCTAGCGTCTTTTTGCCGTTGCCGATCTAATCGAGCTTCCATGCTAGCTATTTCCCTGCTGCGCTCTAGTTGGTTCTTTGATTTGCCATCTAGCTTTTCTTTTTCATGCTTGGGCTTTTCTTTAATTAAAGGGGTGCTCTGGTTACTGGCACTGGTTGTGGTAATCATATTTTTGTCGGTTTGCGGTTGTATTGATTTCGCTTTGATTTGTTGTTCAGGATTAACTTCACGTATTTTTGTATCATGAAAAGGCGATAGTCTCTCGGTGGTAATTTCTTTCTTTTCGGATTCTGTGCCGCTGCCTTCTTGATTAAACTGTGCGGCAAAATCAGCGTTCTCTGGGGCCTTTTCCGAATGATGCTGTGCGAGGGTAATTTCGAGCGTTGGTGATGTTTTGGTGAGCTCTTCTTGGGCGAAGTTAATACCCAATACAATAATTGCGTGGATTGCTAGAGCGAGACAAAGCGCGAAGCCGAGGCGATCGTCGGTGCTAACATTGGTAGTGGTGGGCGCTGCAGTGACCATGGTATCGTAATAGTTGAATTCTGAATATGGGTACGACTTAAGTTCTAGCGCTTATGTCTTAATAATAAGTATAGTAAGGCGTCGTAGTTTAATCGTCTAATTATTACTATAGGGCTGACTGTGATAATGGTACAAGCTAAGAAAGCTTTTTTTCAATTTTGTCCATAAGTTGGCCAGCTATATTGGTGTCATAAGCATTGTCAATTTCGCGTATACAAGTTGGGCTGGTTACGTTAATTTCGGTTAGATAGTCACCGATAATGTCTAGGCCGACGAATACCAACCCTTTTTCTTTTAAAACGCTACTTACTTGTTGGCATATCCAGCGATCACGTTCTGTTAATGGTTGGGCGACGCCGCTACCACCGGCTGCTAGGTTGCCGCGAGTTTCGCCCAGTTTAGGAATGCGTGCTAGTCCATAGGGGATGGGTTCTCCATCTATTAACAGTATTCTTTTATCGCCTTGAGCTATTTCGGGAATAAAACGCTGTGCCATGATCGGTAGACTGCCATTATTTGTTAGCGTTTCAATGATGACGCTGAGGTTAGGATCGTGTTCCTTTATCCGGAAGATTGAAGCGCCTCCCATACCGTCAAGTGGTTTTAGGATAATATCGCCATGCTTGGCGTAAAAGTCTCTGATGTGCTCAGTGCTAGCGCTTACCAGTGTTGGAGGGCAACA
>JANQMK010000133.1 GCA_028280085.1 Pseudomonadales bacterium | reverse complement strand
AAACATCAATACCCCTTAACCCCATTTGATGGCCGATATTCTTAGTGAAATCATATTCTTGCCGACTAATGGAATGTCCTCCCCAACAAACCACTAAGTTAGGGATTCTATCGGGTATGAGAACGTTGGCGTTACGTAAAATTTGAAAGACTGCATTACTCTTGCCTTCGGAGGACTCTAAATAAAAAGTGCGATTTTTATTGATCTCATAACCAACATAGACAACATCTCTCAATACTGTGAACAGATGCTCCTTAATCCCCAGTATCATCTTGCCATCAACAAACGCATTAACTGGCGCATTGATCAGTTCTAACTTAATACCTCGCGACTGTTGTACCACCTTAATATCAAAATCATGATATTGTTCTAATATGGCCTTGGTATCGTCTTGGTTACCCCCGCAATTCAATACGGCCAGTGCGCAACAACGAAACACGGGATACAACCCTCCAGCAGAAGCGCTACATAATTTATCAACTTCATATTTTGACAGGGTACGTAAACTAGAACCGGGTGAAACAGCCGTGCTAATTCGATCACCCATCCTATTTGAACCTTCAGAATGCATAGCTTTTGCCTAATACTAATGTAGATATTGTTATTTCTGGCAGATAGAAATAGTATAACTGATTTACATTCATAACTCTAAAGACAACTCAGAGATAGGTCAGGAATGGGAAAACCTAATAACCAAAGCATTGGTCAGCCATGATAAAATATAGCGACAATGTGGGACTAATAACTAAACATTCACTACCGGCTATCCATACAACTATTCGTTCTATTAAAATCGGAGAGTTGCAGCACGGCAAGGGAAATTCTATAACATTACATAGAGGTTAAGATGTGTATGGATGTCATGCGATCGGCTCGCGCAAGCTATAGCCAAAGAAATTGTACTAAGTTGGGCCATATTCCTGGAGAATATGGCATTCCCGTCATTGGCAAAACCAAAGGCATCATCACCGATCCTTATGGCCTTTTTAAAGAGTACTATGAGAAATACGGACCCGTAAGCCGTATATCCTTGACGCTAAGCAAGGGCGTGTTAGCACTCGGTCCCGAGATCACTAAAGAAATTCTGCTTGATAAACAGCAAAATTTTTCAACCCATATGGGATACAAGTTCGCACTGGGAGAACTCTTTGCCGGTGGCTTGTTGATGCGAGATTTTAGCGAGCATAAATTTCATCGCCGTATTATGCAAACCGCATTTAAGAACGACGCATTACGGGGCTACATAGACACGATGAATGGTGTCCTACAAGATCAGGCAACCCAATGGCAAACTGACCGAGAGTTTCTGATGTACCCGGTATTAAAGAATATGACGCTAACTATTGCAGCGCGGGTATTTATCGGCTCTGATATGGGTGACCAAACTAATCAAATCATCAACGCTTTTGTAAAAATGCTCGATAGCGTTACCTCTATTGTGCGACTCGATCTACCAGGTACTCTATATCATAGAGGGATGAAAGCCAGACGTTTTTTAACAAAGTATTTCATTAATCTAACAGCACAAAAACGACAACAGCAAGGCACTGATATGATGAGCTATCTGTGTCGGGAACGTGATGAAAATGATGCTTATTTCTCAGATGAGACCATCGCTGAGCATTTGATTTTTCTTATGTTAGCGGCCCATGATACCACCACCAGTGCATTGATTAATAGCCTCTATCTGTTGGCTGCTTACCCCCATTGGCAGACCAAACTCCGTGAAGAACTGAATACCCTTGACAGCCACTACCTTAGCTACGACCAATTAGACACTCTCCCGCTGCTGGAAAATGTCTTTAAAGAAACTACTCGATTATTTCCGCCGGCCATTAACTTTATGCGTCGTACTGTGCGAGAATGCGAGTTAGGTGGCTATACCATACCAGCCAATACCGTGGTAACAGTATCGCCGGCCTTTACTCAAAGAATGGAAGAGTACTGGGCCGACCCGTTGGCTTTTGATCCTGAGCGATTTGCTCCCCCTCGCGAAGAGCATAAACAACATCCCTTTGCTTGGTTTCCATTTGGCGGTGGCGCCCATAAATGCATTGGTTTACATTTTGCTAACATGTTGTATAAGTGCATTCTTTTCAACATTCTGCGCCAGTATAAGTTATCTCTACCTGCCGGTTATACTGAACCCACCGATAACAGTAATATGAGCTGGGTACCTCTGCCTAAACCGAAAGACGACTTGCCTTTGATATTGCATCCCATTCACTGAATAGTTTGCTTCGTTTAACCTGTTACAACCGATAGTAATGGTATACATATGGCATGTGAAAATGATTTGTAGCAAAGATCTTTCGTACTAAAAAAGGCGACAAACCAATTAGTCAGTCCAAATCGGTATTGTCTACAGCCTGCTGACAACTCATATATTAGGCTTGTTTGGAACTATTCTCGTGCTTTTTGAGTACTTAAACCCATATAAGATAACCTAGCCCGCCCTATTCTAGCCGGCTTATATCTAAAGATTTTTACTACTAAATCAAATGATTGCAACGTGAATCAGTCCGCTATTTAAAGTTGCAGTAATGCTACCACTGCTCTACATATTAATAGAGAAGTGGAGTGGTTATGTCATGAAGTCCTACTTACTGAAAACCTGTTTATTAGTCCTCGCCTTAAGCTCTACCGTTATTGCCTGTGGTGGAGGCGGCAGTAGCAGTGATGATAGCTCTGGTGGGGGAAACCTTGTCATTAATGGCCCAGGCGGCAGCAACAGTGACATTAATAATGCCCTAGAACAACTAGATCAAGATGATGCCGCAGCCAACAACAACGATAACAATAACGACGACGCAGAATCTAACACTAGCGACGACGATGTTGAGTTAGCATTTAATATCAGTGATGCAGTGGCATTGTTCACCCACTCCGAAGTGCTCGAAGAAATTGACCCAATTAGCAATCAAATCCAAGCTCAGTTAATTGATATTGAAGGGTATACCAATTTGTTAGCGCAACAGAATGATGGCTCCTTATCATTTGCCATCAATACTGAGTATGATATTAATGTACTCTACAGCGTCCTTTCACCTGATAAACAACACCTCTACGTCGCTCTCGACAATGGTTGGGGCTGGTGGGGTTCGGCCACTGCCGGTTGTGTCGGTTGTGATTATCTTGAACTCATCATCGAGCAAAACTGTGCCTTATTTGTTGTCGACATGTCAGATAACAGTTTTGTTTGCGCGGTCGAAGGGCTATTTCCCCAAGGTATGGATGCCGCCTATGAAAAAACGGTGGGACCTATCAAGCCTATACAGTTTGACGAAAACGGCAATATGTATTTTCTTGCTACACCATTTACCATTACTACTGATACCTTTTGCGACACCAGCGGTGGATTTGATGACGGTTCATCAGATGATATCCTCACACCAGGCGAAGAAGATAGCGACGGTGGTGATTCCGAAAACATTACCGGTACCTGCCAAGACATAGATGTCCTAGAAGAAATTGAATGGGCTCCCAGGCTCTATCAAGTAACATCAGGCAGCAATGGAAGTGGGACCGCAGCAGCACTTACTAGTGCGGACGACAACGTGAATTATATGTTGGTCTATCCCAACGGTGATATTGCGCTGCATGCTTCAAGCGACAGCGATTCTCAGCTCAGCTTACGTCAAGGTAACACCACGAGTAGTCTTACCTCAACCGGCAATTGGGGCGTTGATTTTTTTGCCTTAGATACTGGCAATAGTGTTTTATTCGGCGAAGCAACGGCCAACACAGATGTTACCAACGGCTTACGCATGGCTAGGCCTAACAGTACAGCCATTTCATATGCTAGTTTAGACGCAACCCTGTTTGTCAATAGCGACGAAACTCCTGTGCCACGCCATATTACCTTGGGCGCTAATGGCAACCTCTATGCACTGGTAGAGACCACCACATCCTCTTCAAACCAAGTATTACGCATTTATCAGCTATTACCATACAACGATACACCGGTAAAAGAACTGACCATTAGCTCAGACAGCGATTGGTGGCAGACCCTCAATCGAATGCCTCTCATTGCCACCGGCGGCTATCTCTTTTATTCACGTTCTCACTCGGTAGCTGGTACCACGATTGACACGTTGCACGCAGTAAACTTAACCACGTTAGCTGACACTACCCTACCTTTAGCTGATGATGTTTTATATGATATATACACATGGCAACTGGACGGTAGCACAATTCACTTTATTGGTTTGGACCAAACGAGTGACATTGTCGTGGCTGGACAAATCGATACCACAGCAATCAGCCAAGCGTCGACTAGCGCCGAATTCAGTGCGGCTGTCACCTATACTACAGCCGCACCTGCTTTGGCATCCGATGCTGTCATCAACGGCACGACCCGACTAGTGCTAAGCGCTGAAGACAATTCAACAGCAAGCTCTCCCAACGTCAATACCATCCATGCCGATAGCGGAAACCCCTATTCACTGAGTATTGAATTCAATACCGCCATTAATAAAGCATCGACTGAAACCAACGTTATCCTAACGGATGCCAGCGATAATCAAGTGGACACTATGCGGATTTGGAATGAGAACACCCTGCATTTATTACCCGACCTCGATGCCAACCCCGAAGGCGACTCTCTCTCTGATAGCAACGGCACCACGCCATTAGTCTCGGGCGAAACCTACCTACTACGCATAGGTAATGGCATAACCTCCGAAGCTAATACTAGTTTGGCCCCTGTCGCTGATACCTTAATTGCGATTGATTAGTCCAACCGATTTGACCACTACCCACTCTAGGTGGGCTGGTACTACGGAAAATACCGGTAAACCACTAGAACGTAACTAGTAATACAGATCATATAATGAAAAGGTAGGCATTATGAACCCGGGTTCTGATGGCAACGTGGGTTTATCAGAAATCAACCTAGAGAATATTCCATCTCGTGCCCATATTTTCGCAGCCCGGCTATGCTTAAAGATGTAGATTGCCGTAAAACCATTGGTATATATTATTTACATTAAACATTAGTGAGCACTCGCATTTTTGATCAGGAGTTTTCGAAATGCCCATCAACTTTAAAGCAATGAACTTAAAGAAAAAGCTTCTTATTGCGTTTCTTTCCGTCAGCGTTATCCCCATTTTAGTGATAAGTATACTGTCTGTTACTCAAGCGAAGAAAGGCTTAGAGAAAAAAGTATACAACGAGCTTGAGGCAATCCGTGAGCTCAAAAAACATGAGCTAGAAAAATACTTCGAAGCCCGTTACGCAGACATGGAAGTATTGGTGAATACCGCGGGTACCATGCGTTACGAGGCAATTTCGAAACTCGAGGGCATACGAGACAACAAAAAACTGGCGATAGAGAGTTACTTCGAAGAAGTTAACAATCAGGTGATTTCGCTATCTAATAATCGTATGGTCATTGATGCTGCTCATGATTTTAGAACTGGCTTCCAAAACTACCGCCAGCAAAACAACATCGGCAGTAATCGTCTTAACGCCATGCGCAATGACCTCAAAAATTACTATAATGGTGAGTTCGCTACTAAGTTTGCGGCAGAGAACGAGGGCTCCACTAAAAACCTGAGTCGTAATTTCGACCTGTTAGATAACGATGCCATTGCTCTACAATATGCCTACATCAGCGACAACCCTAACCCAATAGGCAATAAGCACCTATTAGACGCCTACCCTTCTGATGCATCAAAATATCGCACTACTCATAAAACCATCCACCCTGTGTTACGTGATTACCAAAAGCGATTCCACTTTTACGATATTTTTATCATTGATAGCAAAACCGGCGATATTGTTTACTCAGTCTTTAAAGAAACTGACTTTGGAACCTCATTAGTTGATGGCCCCTACGCAAACTCCAATTTAGCCGAAGCGTTCCGTCAGGCTCGCAATTTATCTGACGCTGACGCTTCCGTTTTTGTTGATTACAAAGCCTACTGGCCTTCTTACTTAGCGCCAGCCAGTTTCGTCGCTTCTCCAATTATCGAAAATGGTAAAAATATCGGGGTCTTGGTCTTTCAATTACCATTGTCAAAAATTAATACCATCATGGGCGAGCGTGCAGGCTTAGGTAAAACTGGCGAAACCTATCTGATTGGTCCCGATCATCTAATGCGCTCTGATT
>JANQMK010000269.1 GCA_028280085.1 Pseudomonadales bacterium | reverse complement strand
GGCCAACTCATGAGCTGGCCCTGGAAATTATAATTGTAAAGAAGCGAAAATTTCTTTAAAAACCAGCAATGCTAGCAACACCACTAAAAGCTATAAACTAAAGTAACGGCTGTTTCCGTATCGGTGTTTTCTTTATCGTCAGGGACTTCTTCAGTATATTTGACAGAAATTGAGAACTTCATAGCAAGCGAGCCTTGAATCTGAGCTTTCAAGGCCGTGACTGATTTAGATATGGTATTATCTGAACCAGCCTCAACCGAAAAATCCTGTTCAAAAGCAGCTGTTTCACTGATCTTATAGTCATAATCCAGTGCTGCGCGAGCAACCGTTTCATTTTCATCTTCGGTATCTTCAACTTCTGTAACCACACCATTAACAGTTGTCGTCTCGGTTACTTGAACCTTGGAAACACGATAGCCTGGGCCAAATTCCAAATCAAGGGTATGTATATTATTTTCTAAAACACGATACCCATAACCGAGAGACAAGGTAGCCTGAAAATCAAAACCACTAAAACGGTCATCCTCATAGGAAAGCTGGCCAAATAAATAGTTGGCCCCCTTTAACTTATAATCGACTTTGTCAGAAATGAAGTACTTCTCCGCTGACGTTTCATTATCCTCAGCAGTGTTTAATACAATCAGCTCGGCTTTGTTGCGCCACTTCGTCCACTCTTGCTCTAGTTGAAACTTTGTATTAATCGTCTGAGTTTCAGTATTTCCATCAGTCAGCACTAAACCCAACTCGGAATCAGCTTTCCATTTATACCCCGTATCAGCGATATCAGTATCACCTTCTGCTAAGGCAAATGGCGTATTTGTGAGACAGATGGCAATGATACATAGATTCTTGTTCACATGCTTCTCCTGTTGAATTAGCAGCTATATCGTCAAACAATAAATTTATCTACGCTGGGACCTTAGCCAAGGCAAGATCGTTAGATACATGTAAATCTATTTGCGGATAAGGAATATTAATGTTGGCTTCATCTAACGCATTTTTAATATTTTCCAACAAATCAAAATAGGTAGGCCAATAATCACTAGTTTTAACCCAAGGCCGAACAACAAAATTTACTGACGAGTCAGCCAGTTCAGATACCCCTATAGTAATATCCTTATCTTTTAAGATGCGTGGATCTGATTCAACTTCTTCACGTAAGATACGTTTAGTCTGTGCTAAATCCGCATCGTAGCCCACACCAATCACCAAATCGATACGACGCTCTGGCAGCGCAGAATAGTTAGTAATATTGCCATCCAAAATAGCGGAATTAGGAACAATAACAACCTTATTGTCACCGGTTCTCAGTTTAGTGCAAAAGATTGTGACTTCATCAACAACACCGGCAACACCTGCAGCTTCAATAAAATCTCCTTCTTTACAATGGCGAAACAGCACCATCAGTACCCCGGCGGCAAAGTTTGATAACGAGCCTTGCAGCGCTAAGCCAATTGCCAAACCTGCTGCACCCAACATCGCAACAAAAGACGCCGTTTGAATGCCAACTTGCCCTAAAGCGGCAATAATAACAAAAGCAAACAGTGCCCCATAAACAAGATTTCCCGCAAAGTTTGCTACGGTCGCATCAACCTTAGCTTTATTGAGGGACTTTACAAAAAAACCTTTGAGAATCTTGGCAACCCATTTACCGATAATAAAGATAGCAATAGCAGCCAACAGCTGTAAGCCATACTCCACTACAAGCTCGGGAACTCGCTCTAACAGTTTTTGATAATCAAATTCCATATGACTTTCCTCGTATTTTTTTAGATTAACTATCTAAACCATTATTCATTTACAAACAAAGTTCTAATTATCAATGTTCTAAACTAACAATGGCTCAGTAACCGCTTAAAGATACCAACAGCGGTATTGTAATAGTGGTTTTAGTTTTAGTAATTAGATAAACCTGGCCTTTAGGTATCTACCATTACATTGACGCTGTAAAGCATCTAATTTTAAGGAAAACACTGATGTGAAACGCTATATACGCCGCGTTGCTCGTGCTCGCAGCAGCGCAATTGTACTGACAAAGCTAAGGCGAAACAACAAGGCAAACAGATCTATTTAACCCCTCTTTAACCTCTCTGCCTCCGCCCAATCCTACTAGGTATTATTTGAGCTGATGCTAATCAACTAACCTCATCCAAGTGTGTCAAAATAACGTTGGTCGTATAACGCAACAGTAAATCAACTCAGTTTGCAACCACTCCAACTCAGTCTGGTCTATTCCCTTTTATACCTCCAAAACGAACAAAATATAGTCAGAAAAGAACTCGCTTACATTGACCAAAAAACAAACTCATCATTAGTGTGAACACAGCTACAATTAATACAGATTTTTTTATACAGCAGATACCAGCTGCACCAAGTTGTAGTTCGGGTTTGCTGTTTTATTTAGTAGGCCGTCTCAAGCACGTGACTAACTACCACCTATGTCAGATCGATCGCCAATTCGGCACATTGCCAACTTAATACTTTATAGTCACTTATAACAAACTCTCTTTCTAATTCTATTATTCAATAAATTAAATATCTTGATGCTTCTATCAAGCAACTGTAATTGACACTTACATTGCCATCACCAAAAAGAAAACACGGCAACGCTGATCACAACTATTTTTCCGAAATAGTTTCCGCACATATTAACCACATTCTTGTTACCCCTATAAGCATATGCTATACCAAATTAATAATGGCCTGTTCTGCGCCCTAACAATTTCGCTAAGTAAGGAAATCGCAAAGAATGAAACACAACAACTATCAAAAACAGCATTTTTATAAGATCGTAATAACGGCATCTTTACTTATTCTAAGCATGCCCGGTTACACTGAGCCCTCCTCAGAACAGACAAATGATACTTACCTGTCCGATTTATCCATGCAAGATCTATTTAATATCGAAGTATTTAGTTCCACTAAAAGTGCCAAAGAACTTATCCATGCCCCGTCAGTTATGACAGTTTGGACGGAACACGATATTAAGGCCATGGGCATGCGCAGTATTAGAGAATTGCTTGAACGTACCACTGGTTTTTTCCCAAGCTTACAATATTCCACACCAATCATTGGCAACCGCGGCTTTATTTCAGATGGTAATGAAGCCTACCTATTCTTAATCGATGGCCATGAAATTAATAGTCTATCGGCCACAGGCGCAGGCGTCGAATACATCGTGCCTAACCTCAATAAGGTTAAGAGAATTGAAATTGTCAGGGGACCTGGTTCAACACTATGGGGGGGTGATGCCGCGTTAGCCTTAATTAATATTATTACTAAGGACGGCAGTGATATAGACGGCATAGAAGTAACCGCTGGTTATGCAACAGAAGATAAACAGCGCTATACCCAAATCAACTATGGCAAAAATATCTATGACGATGTTTCTGTTATGATTGCCGCCAGTCACGCAGAAATTTATGGCTTCCCTGATCAAGATGGTGGTGCCACCGTTTTTCCTGGCCCTTATCAAAATCCAGGCTATTCACCAGCAGCGAATACTTCGCCAGAATTTCCAGGCCAAATTGGCCCCATATTCGCTTTGGAAGACACCTGGGAAATATATACCAAAGTCCAATTGGGCAACGTTAGCTTATCTGCGAGATCAGCCGATATTATTGGTCCAGATCTCTGGGCTCGCAGTTCAAATCGAGATAATGTTTTCTGGAGCAGAAAACGCCATACTTACCTCGATTTTAATGTTGATCATACGATCAACGATTCCTCCAGTATCGAAACATCGGTGTTTTCAGATTATATGGTCACATCACCTCATGCCAGATTCAAAACCATCTCACCTGATACGGTTGAAGCCCGGGAAGAAAACCTGAGTAAAGAACACAGTATCGGTTTAGAAATCTTGTACAGGCTACAATTAAAGGAAAGTCACGATATCAAGGTTGGTGCCCGCTATGTGCGGACAGAAATAGATCCCGTGATTACCTATCTTGATTTGGCCTTTGCCGAACCGGGTGTGCCTGCCGATGGCGATGTATTTTTAAAGGTCAATCCTGACAAAGATGATATCGCTACCGCAATATTTATAGAAGATGACTGGAAAATTAGCAAACAATTGAGCGCCATTTTAGGTGTGCGCATTGACGATAACAATCTACGTGAAGATACCACCTCAGTATTGCCGAGACTAGGACTTGTCTTTCAGCCCACTGAACGTTGGGTATTAAAATATATGTTCAACACCGGTTATGTTAGACCACCTGTTAACGTTGGCTTCTTAGGCTCGCAACCACCTAAATTAGCTGATGACGATACTACTCTGTACCGAGAAATCGGCGCTGATGAATCCGAAGAAGTTAGCAGCCACGACCTACAGTTCGCTTACAGAACAGATGATATGGAAATCAGTACGACGCTGTACCATACCACGTTGGAAAATTTCTTTGGCTGGAGCGGCGACTTTACCACAGATGATGGAGAGGTAAACGGCGACATCGTTTCTAGCGATGGCGAACTATATCGATTTGCCATTATCAATCTTAATGACATTGTTAGCAAAGGTATAGAAATAGAATTCAAATGGCGCCCTACTGCCGATCTGACCGCTTACGCCAATCTGTCTCATGTATTTTCTATTAAAACTGACACGTTCGCATGGTCTAGTTTAGGCTTTCAAACCTCTCTAGCTAATAAAGCTCAATTTGATAATGATCGCAGTCTCAACGGATTTCCCGATGACATCTTAAATGTAGGTATTACCTACAGCTTTCTCAGCACCCATTCAGTCAATTTGCATGCGCGGTACTGGAATAATTTAACAACGCTTGCCTCTGATGCGGTAGAACCCGCTACCTATGTCGAGCTGGGCTCTGAAATCTTCGTCGATATTAACTACCGCTGGGAAGATATCTACGGCACTGGCGCTAGTGTAAACCTGTTTGCAAAGAATCTATTTGACAATGATGACTCAAAGGTTGGTTTCCCTCCCCATGGAGGATATTGGACAGACCGAGCCCGTTCAATTGGAGCAGAAGTGTCAGTTGAGTTTTAATGGGATATTGCGATCTCATTGTCTCGCTCTTCTTTCATTCGTTGTCAGCTAAATACGGTGCATAACGTACAAAGCGTTAAAAAAAGATCTAATTAACGACTTAAACAATAAAATATTAGTAGACATCAATGACTAACCCATTGAAAAGGTGTGATTTTTAGCGCTAAACTTACCAATATTTCTGGTAAGTACTATTAGCACCTAAACCATACCGCTTGGGATAAAACACGATTATGGTAGAAAACTGGTCGCCAAGAGTCTTGATAGTCGACGACAATAAGTCTATTCATGATGATTTTCGTAGTATTTTAGCCCCAAAAAAGTCCCATCGAAAACGACTGAACAATGTAGAAACCGAGCTCTTTGGCGCAGTAACGGCAACTGACGCCGCTGCTGAAACTGTCTTCGAATACGACATCGACAACGCATACCAAGGTGAAGAAGCCATTCAGTTGGTAGAAGCTGCCGCTAAAAACGGTGTACCTTACTCCCTAGTTTTTATGGACGTCAGGATGCCGCCTGGTATAGATGGAATAAAAACCATCCAAAAAATTTGGTCTAAGTGCCCTCATACTGAAGTCGTTATCTGCAGCGCCTACTCTGATTATACCTGGCATGAAATGCTGGCAAATTTAGGTGTGACTGATCGTCTTATGTTGATTAGAAAACCATTTGATATCATGGAAGTTCAGCAAGTAGCTCTTACTATGACTAACAAATGGAAAATTGCGTTAGAAAATCGCAATCATATGCAAGATCTAGAAACGAAGGTCTTGGAGAGAACCAAGGAATTAAATAAAACAATCCGCAAACTCGAAGAAGCTCGCCAAATCACTGAACAAGAAGCGCGATACAAAAGCCTCTTTTTATCCATGATGAGTCATGAAATCAGAACGCCATTGAATGGCATTTTAGGTATGACGGAGTTATTAATGAATACCCAATTAAGTTCTGAACAGATAGACTGTGTGGAAAGTTTAGAGTTAACTGGCAATCTGATACTGTCAATTGTCAATAATTTTTTAGACTATTCTAAGATGGAATCTGGCAAAGTCGAGCTAGAATCTGTTGAATTTAATCTACTAAACCTGATTGAGCGCGTGATGGATATCGTCACGGTTAATACCAATAAAAAATCGGTTGAGTTAATCAGTTTATATGATCCACTCATACCTACTCATCTCATTGGTGACCCTGAGCGCATCCAACAAATTCTGTTAAATCTCACTAATAATGCGATCAAGTTTACCAACGAAGGCTGGGTCTCTATATCTATCGCGGTAGAAGAAATGGATGACAAGAGTTTATCATCGGACAAACAATGCCTATTACGATTT
>JANQMK010000124.1 GCA_028280085.1 Pseudomonadales bacterium | reverse complement strand
GTGATCACCGTAAGTGCTAGCGGACGACTGTCATAACCCAACGTCAGCAGCGCTTTAATCCAATCAAACAGTTGTAATACACCCTGTTCTTGGGCCGCGATCAGGTCATGTTGTTGGCCCAACCTGGTGTCAGCATCATCAATAGATGAATGATCATGGCCAGTTAAATCAGAGGCCACCCACAGTAGCTGACTTAATCGCTGACTACATGTATGTTCGGCCAATAACGGTGCCAAAACATCTTCAGTGTTCTTATTTATTTCACTCGAATAAGCAACACAAACCACATCAGGATAGCTAGCCTTAACCCAAGCTAGATTGGCATTATCACTACTCAACAACAGCAGTTTCGTCTCAGCGGCTATTACAGGCGGTCCCCGCTCTACCGCTACTGGATGCCATACAGATGCCAACAAATGTATATGGCTTTGATGTTCGCCGGCCTGTTCTTCATCCCAATTATCAAGCTGCTGCTGTTGTACAACACTCGGTTCAGATGCCAGGCCCGGCATGACATGGCTCATAGCATTCGATGCGACACGCACGCTTTGCGGTTTTAAAAAAGACTCGGCTGGGGCGTGTCGAGTTGTGAAACACTGCATCTTGACACACACTCGACCTTGCTTATCCACTAAATCAATATCTATTTTAGCTGAACTAGTTTCTCTATCGGACACACCATTAGGGCTATCCGAATAACGGATCCATGCAGACATATCGGTCGCACATGGCGCCAGAATAGTAAGTGATGCTAACGCATAAGGAAGGCTGAGTTGTGACGCTAAGCTATTGGACGCCAGCATTGCTCGAACGCCATCAGAGCCATAGGTTAAACCAATTGAAGCTTGCAGCGCACCATCTATCAAACTGGGGTGAAGCACATAGTCTTGCATTGTGCTGGTTAATACTGATGGTAACGCTAGTTTAGCCAACGCTTGGCGATGACCGCACAATATCTCGCGAATGGCTCGATGTCTTGGGCCATAGTTTAGCCCCATGGTTTGAAAAGCTTGATAACAGCTGTTGGCATCTATATGACCCAAAGTCATCGCAGAGCTCAGTCGATCGATATTCAAATAACAATCTTTTGCCAGGCTCTCTTTTGCTAGGCCCTCTTTCGTTAGACCCTCTGTTTTTGCCATATTGTTATCAGACGGCACCCTCTGTCGTAGCACCTTGGCTTGGCCTTGAGCATGAATCGTCTTAGCTTGTCCCGCGCTTTGACTGTAGATATGATAGCGAACCTGTTCACCTTCTATCGCAGATAGACTAATATGTATTGTTTTACTACAACTATCTACCATAAAGGGTTGTAGCCAGACTAGATCACTCAGCTGAATAGACTCGCCGCTAGATAATGGCTCAACAGCTGCTGATACTGCTGCGCGAGCCATTTCCAAATAGACCACTGCCGGTAAAACTCTTTTGTCCCCCAGGCGGTGATCAGTTAGAAAAAATTCGTCGCCGGTGAAACTTGAAGTAAAACGCTGTCCCGCTAAATTGGATGTATTTTGATGCAACACCGGGTGCAGCTTAGCAGCGCTGATACCAACATTACTGGAGTTTCCGTCAATAATACCAACGTCGTTCCGGTTCGGCGTTTCGGCATCTGCGGTTTTATCTGACAACCAATAATGTTCTTGAGCAAAGGGATAAGTGGGCAACCCAGACAAACGCGTTACTGGCAATCCTGCAGCAAGCATGCTCCAGTCAATAACAACGCCATTCACCCATAATTTTGCCAGCTGCGGCAGCTGCCGCTCAACCAACAACTGATCAATAAAACCTTGCCCTGCTTTGGTTTCGTCTAGTCCTAAGTCTTGCAGCTTGTTAACAATGCCACGGTAAGCATGGGGACAAGATTTATCATCGAGAACCAGTAGTAAATCACTGAGCATTTGTTCTCGGTTTTGAACCACCAGGGCAAAGCGATGGGACATCGCTTCTCGTCCTATTTGATAGGTATACAGTAGGCTCGCTAAATCAACGTCTTCATACTGACTGATGTAACGGTATATTCTTTTTATGGATACCTTCAATTGTTCAGTTGATTTGGCCGATACGACTAATACGCCTTGTGTAAATATTGCATCATTATTTTGTACTATCGAGATGGTCTTAGGGATATACTCTTCCAGCACTACATGAGCATTGACTCCACCGAAACCAAATGAACTAACGCCAGCCCGACGTGGCAGCGGCTTCCCCTGTTGGTCACATAAAACTCGCCAGGGTTGGGTTTCTTGTACCACATAAAACGGGCTGTCGGATAAATCAATATAAGGGTTGAGTTCCTCAGCATGTAGGCTCTTAACTAAGGTATTGTACCTTAGTTGCAGGAGGACCTTAATAACGCCGGCAACACCAGCGGCAAATTCTAAGTGGCCTATGTTGGTCTTCACTGAACCTAAACCGCAATGTGAGGGGAATGTAGTTGGCCCGGTTGCCATGCTACTTTCTACACTAGAATGAAGATAGCTGTCTGGTTCGCCCTGAAGACTGACGGTCGGTTTGGATTGAGACTTATAATTGTTGTCACCGTTATATAGTGCTTTAAAGGCTGCCTTTAGGCCGCTTATTTCTACCGGGTCACCCAACTCCGTACCAGTACCGTGAGCTTCTATGTAGCCCACACTGCGCGGATCTATACCTACTTTGGTGTAGGCCGTCTCTAACAATGCGGCCTGCGCCTTCGGATTCGGCGCAGTCAACGAATTTGCTCGGCCACCGTGATTCTCTGCGCTGCCAAGTATTAATCCATAAATTGTATCTCCCGCCTGTTCAGCCGCAGTCAAGGGTTTTAGCAACAACATGCCAACACCCTCACCACGCACATACCCATTTGCATGAACTGAAAAGGTTTTACAACGACCATCTGCGGATAACATACCGGCTTTACTAAAAGCAATATGTACTCGCGGTACTGCCAGCACATTGACACCACCAACAATTGCTTGTTCACAACCACCATGGCGAATGGTTTCGATACCCCGATGGATCGCTACCAATGAACTTGAACAAGCCGTATCAATCGGCTCGCTGGGCCCCCGCAAATTCAACCAATAGCTCATGCGATTAGGCCCCATGGAGACCGCCCCCCCGGTCGCCAGATAGCCCTCTATTGGCTGCCGCGATTGGACGACAAGATCATCGTAATGACTATTGGTTGTACCCACATAAATAGCGGTATTTGTTCCTGACAGGCTTGATGGGGCATACCCCGCATCCTCGATTACCTGCCAAACATAAATCATCAGCAAACGCTGCGGTGGGTCCATTAATTGCGCTTCGCGCGGCGATATGCCAAAAAACAAGGGATCAAATTGATCAGCGCTATCAATAAACCCGCCCCATTTAACATTAGTCTTATCGGCTTGGCTCTGTGGATCACCATAATACTGGCGCCAATCCCAACGGCTGGACGGTATTTCACTGATACAATCTCTAGCAGAAACCAAGTTTTGCCAAAACTCACTAATATCACGCGCCATCGGAAAACAGCCGCTCATACCAATAACGGCTATCGATTCAGATTCGCTAACTGTGTGGGTTGGCGTTTCAATCTTAGAAGACAACCACCGACTTTTGCGGCGTAATCGCCTTGGCGCTGGGATATCGACGATAGTGGTATCTTCTAGTTTTTGTTGCTCCGTTACGTCTTCTTGGGCAATCGTGTTCAGAAGGCTTTTCGCACCCAGTTTTTTAGTCAAATGGCCAGCATAATTTTGTAATAAATACTCCACTAAACCTGCTATTGTTGGGTTCTCAAAAAAGACAGTCGGGGTTAAATCCAGTTGGTACTCAGTATTTAACTGGTTACTAAACTCTGTCAAAGAGACTGAATCAAAGCCAAAATCACTCAATTCATCATCGACATCAATATCATCGACGGCAACTTGTAATAACGTCGAAGTGGTATTGACCAGTAACGCCTGAAGTTTCTCTCGCAGTAAACCATGGTCATCTTTTTCTCCAGCATTGGCAACAACACTATCGCCAATAACACTGGACTGCTCCATCCTCTTTTCAGCTGTGTCCAGTAACTTCCGCCGCATCTTGGCGATATCACCTGATAACACCAGTATTTGTGATTGAGCACTGGCTCTGCCGATTGATAAAGCCTGATAAAAGACTTGCAAGCCTTGCGCTGAATCTAATGCCACCATGCCAGTCTGACGCTGCACGCGTTTTTCCACCACGGCGTCAACAGTCATCCCACCAGTGCGCCACAACGGCCAGTTAATCGAAAGGCTTTGGCCATACCGCTGACCATCATCGACCAATACTTGACGGTAAGCCATATAGTGATCCATAAAACTATTCGCTGCCGCATAGTCCCCTTGCCCTGTATTACCCAACGCACCTGTAACAGAAGAAAACGCTACAAATAGATCAAGCATCAATGCTCGGCTCGCGGCATCTAAATGAACGAGCCCCGTTACCTTCGGCCCCAGTACGGCTGCCATTGATTCAGCTGTTTTATTAGCAATAAAGCCATCGTCTAATACACCTGCACAATGTACAATGCCATGCAGACCACCGTATTGAGTTACGATATCCTGTACCAATGCACTAACATCAGCCTGGTCTGTCACATCGGTTCGACGATAATCGACGGTTGCACCTAATTCAGTTAGACCGTCAAACGCCTCCTGTTGTTGAACTGATAACTCAGATCGTCCGGTCAGTACTAAGGTTACCGCTGCCATCTGACTCGCGATCTCGCGCGCAAATAACAAACCTAAACCACCAGCACCGCCAGTAATCAAATAAACACCATGCTGTCGCCACGGTACAGCGACATTTTCCGGTGGCGATGCAGTTTGCCACCGTAACGTATGACGCTGTCCATCGATATAACGAATTTCATCATGCCACGGGTATCGTGCATTAGTTTCTAATATTTCAGTTAAAGTCCGATCGTCCTCTATCGATTCAACACTAATTAATTGCGTTTCTAGCCACGTATTTTCATGTTGCGCTGTTTTTAGTAGTCCGCTCAATCCGTTAAAACAAGTTGTTTCTACGGTCGTGGGTGTAATAACTTGTAACAGCAATGTTCCAACTGGCTTGGTCTTTATTAATGTCTGTATGGTTTCAATAACGCCATTGACATAATCTGTATAAAGCTCGGCTAAACCGATAGCCGTGCTGCTGATATAACGACAATGGACACCTTCTGGCAATTCAGCAAGCCGTTGATGCTCTCGCTCATTACCTGCTAGTAATCCGTCCCATCCACAGAGTAAGACGTGATGAGCAGCGTTTTTAACAACGGTACTATCAGCTGGGTTTGGCGGCAAAGCCTGCCATTCTGGATAACACAGTAGCATGCCGGACCGTTCATCGGTTGGCTCGTGCATGGTAATTAACTCACGTGTACTCAGTCCTCGCAAACGCACACATACATCGCCCACAGCTGTACATAAATCTATGTCCAGTTTTTGCTTGGCGCCAGTCTTATTACTGGTAAACGAATCATCGGATGAGGAGTAACGTACCCATGCAACCATCTCTTCAGCGCAAGCGCAAATAATCTCAACACCGTCTATTGCAAAGGGTAAACGTAATGATAAATTCAGCTCGTCAACCACAGTACTAGCTTTAGGATCGACATCACCTTGGACAAGCTTATTTGGCGCTAGCATAAGGCCAAGAGCTGCCTGTAAAGCACCATCGGCTAAACCAGGATGCAGTTGGTAGTCATGTAACGTTTCTTTTAACCCAGTCGGTATCGATAACTTAGCGAGGACCTGGTTGTCCCCGCAATATAGCGTATCAATACACTGGTGTCCCTTCCCATAAGTTAAACCCAAATGGTGAAATAGCTGATAACACTGGGTTGCGCTCAGCTGTCCCTGAGTCATCTTAGCGCGTAACGCTTCGATATTGAGGCACTTGGCCTGAGATCGATCAACCACGGCTGCTGTGCCCTGCGCATGTACTATGTCTTCTTCCGTACCAATCCCGGTGTAAACTTCAAAGCTTAGCTGTCCCAACTCATTCTCAGACAGGTTGACATGGACGTCTCTGGTCGAATCGTCCACTACCAATGGCTGGTACCACACCACATTACTGAGTTGTATGGTAGATTCCCTCAGTTCTACATCGACCGCTTTTGTTATAGCCAACCGAGCCATCTCCAGATACGCCACACCCGGCAGCATTTTTCTTCCCATCACGCAATGATCAGATAAGAAAAACTCTTCTCCCGTAAAACGTGAACTAAAGCGCTGTTCCACTAAGGTAGAGGTGTTTTCATGCAGTAACGGATGCAACCGATGGGGCTGCATTGCGTTGATCGATATACCATGCGCATCCCCTTGTCGCTTACTCGATATCGGGTTGTCAACCACTAACCCGCTATTCGCGACCCAATAACGTTCTTTAGCAAATGGATAAGTAGGCAGGCTGATACGATAAGGCGTAGATTCTTGATAAAGCTTCTGCCAATCTATCGCTAAACCTTTTACCCACATATCAAGTAATCGAGAATATTTTTTCTTCTCGAACCACTGCGCAACCGCTTGCTGCATATCGTCATCTATACTAACGATCGATAATGCGTCTTTATTTTTCTTAACTTCTCCCTGGTAACAGCCATCCAAGCCTTGTGTACCAGCTAGAAACGCGGTCATCTTTTCTTGTAGTGACTGGCGGGAAACGGCAATAAAACCTAACCGGTGACCCATCGCTTCTCTACCCACCTGCAGCGTGTAGGCAAGATCTAGTAAATCCGGTGAATAACGTTGCATAAACGCTAATAAATTTTTAACGATCTCTTTCAGTTGCTCTTGGCTTCTAGCCGACAGAGGGACAACCACCGGCAAGCTAGACTTCGCCACCAGCTCAATATCATCACGTGGTGCAGCACAGAACTCCCGTATGATCATGTGGGCATTACTACCGCCGGCACCGAAAGAAGATATTCCCGCGACAAGGGGCACTTCATTGCCAGCCAATGTAGGCCGGTGCCAGTCACATAATGTTTGGTTAACAACAAATGGAGAATTGGCAAAATCAATATGCGGATTCAGCCTGGACGAATGCAACGAAGGCACAATTTTTTGATGCTGCATTTGCAAGAGGACTTTGCTTAAGCCGCTTATCCCCGCCGCCCCTTCACAATGCCCGAGGTTTGATTTGACTGAGCCAATGCGACAAAAGCCTCTGCTTTGTCCAACATCAACATTGATATCTAAGGCTTGACTCAACGCATTAATTTCTATCGGATCACCCAGTTTTGTACCGGTGCCATGAGCTTCGATATAACTAATATAACGCGGGTCGGTAATATTTGCCTCTGCCAGCGCTTGTTCAATAGCACTGCGTTGCGCTTTGGAATTTGGTACGCTGTAGCCGCTAGTTTTGCCGCCGTGATTGACGGCACTACCCAATATTACGCCGTAAACGTGATCATGATCATCAATTGCGTCCGCCAAACGTTTTAATATGACAGCACCAACCCCCTCACTCGGGATATAGCCATCACTCCCTTCACCAAAACTTTCACAACGCCCTTTCGTTGACATAAACTGCCGAGCGCTAAGGGTCTGATACTTACTTGGATGGATACTTACGTTTACACCACCAGCAATAGCTAAATCAGTTTTGTTATGCTTTAAATCTTGGCAAGCCAAATGTATCGCAGTCAGCGAAGAAGAGCACATGGTATCTAGTGTCATACTAGGTCCATGTATATTAAAAATATAAGAAACTCGATTCGAGATACTGCCTAAACAACTAGTACCACCAAAGAATTGATATTCGCCATAGATTGCGCCGACATATACACCGACCTGACCAGGTAAATCACCTGCGTTTACGACATTCTTTTGGCTCAGTTGACGGAGAGCATCCCGAGTATAACCGGCATCTTCAATCGCCATCCAAGCATGGGTTAAAAAGAGTCGCTCCTGTGGGTCCATTTCTACCGCTTCACGTGGGGATATATTGAAAAATAAAGGGTCAAATTCATCAACGCCCTCAATAAATCCTCCCAACTTGCTCGCATGGATACCGGAGTCTCGATCATATTCATTAAAATAGCGATGCCAATCCCAACGTTCTGCTGGAACCTCTGTAATACAATCACGCCCTTCTGCTAAATTGTCCCAATACTGCTGTAAGTCTATCGCTTTAGGGTAACGACCACTGAGCCCAATAATAGCAATGTGTAAGCTATCCGAATGTCCATTTGGGGCATGTTTCGACTGCTCACCCCGCATTGTAATAGACTGACAAATGTCAGACACTGGGCCATCTTGTTGCCCCCCATCTTCAGCAACGTCGTGTACCGCCTCCTCGACTGAATCGACTGCATTATTCGACATTGAGCCATCTTGTGTATTGGCTTCAGGCTTTAGCTTGAGTTCTACAAAATCTACATCCTGTTGAAATAACGCAATGAGTTTGTCCTCATAGTTGTCAACCAAATAGCACGCAATTTCCTCAAAATTTTGGTGTTCAAAAAACAGTGTTTCAGATAGTTCAACACCGAGGTCTTGTTCCAATTCTAGTGTCAACTCCATTGCTCGAATAGAATCGACATCGTAGCTTTCCAATGGCTCTTGCATGTCAATATCATGTATCGCAATCTTTAACACAGGGGATAACTGTTTCTTCAAATAGCGCTGAGCCTTTTCTTGTAACGCATCAGCATGTGGCCAGGAGGAAGTGCTTGCTGTAGCTGTATACTCTGTGGTTGTGTACTCATTAGTTGTGTGATCAGTAGGTTCTACCACGGATGATAAGGCAGGAACGATAGATGGTGGCGGAGAAACAACTGGTGACGGGGATGAGGTTAGTTTATCGTTCTTTTCAACCTGCTCGACCAACAGAGCGCTAAACTCTTCTGTCAGGGTTCGAAAATTAAAACCTGAGAGTTTGATACAAATATTTCCTTTCTCATCACAAAGGTCTATATCGAGTTTCTGGGTGCCATCTTCAGACCCACTGTTGGATGCGTATCGAATCCAAGCATACATACGCTGACTGCAGGGGCCAATAATATCAACACTACTAACGGTAAAAGGTAGCTGGGGTATTAAGTTATCTGGGCACGCCACACCATCTTCGAGCGCGGCATAATCTGTCAGTAAACCAATAGCCGCTTGTATACCGCTATCCGTCAAACTGGGATGAATAGCATAGGATGTCAGGTCGGCAACCAGTGAGTCAGGTAGCGATAGCTTAGCTAACACTTGATGGTCACCGCGCCTGATGAATTCGATACCTTTGTGTTCGATACCGTAATCTATTCCCATACTGCTAAATGCTTGATAACAGGTAGACGCTGATAAACAACCACGATTCATTTTGGCCAGCAGTTGCGGAATATCTAGACGAGTCACGGGTTTAACATGCCGAAGCACAGCATTTCCCCGAGCATGGACTATCTCTGTATCATGTTCCTCCGAGATGGTATAGATTTCGAATTGAATGTGTTGCGGGTCTGTTTGCGACAAGCCGATATGTATGTCTCGCCCCGTATGTTGAGCAACGCCCGTAGATTGAGGAACTTCCGTAGCTTGGGACTCTGAGAGACTTAAAGTGTCTAGGTTTCCATAAACAATAGGCTGGGACCAAACTACCTGGCTAAGTCTAATTGACTCTTCAGCTGGTAGATGACCAAGCGCAGTTTCCACCGCAACCCGTGCCATTTCCAAATAACAGACGCCAGGCAATACACTGATGCCTTTGATACGGTGGTCACGTAAGAAAAACTCTTCGCCCGAGAAACTTGAAGTAAATCGCTGCTCTGAAAAATCTGATGTGTTCTTATGTAGCAAAGGATGAAGATATCCATTGCTATCTTGCTTTGATGAAAGACCGTTAGTGACTGTTTTTAAGTTTCGCGTTGACACCCCACCTTTCCTCAAATCACGCAAACTTTGTTTATCCAATTCCATTTAGAATCACCTTGCCACTAACCTCTTGTTACCATGCACACGGGTCTTGATCTGAAGAGCTTTACGCTAAAAAAACACTCGAATTAAATTTATTTTTTCCATGGCCAAACAATCCACACCCCAACTAGACCGGAAATAAATCAGCACGGCCAGGTCTTTCTTTTCTAAGCAAAATAATGTACGCGTTTTATTTAAAATACCTGTAATCTATCGGCTCAATGGCTCCATTTCTTGTTCTTGCCACCAGTTTACGAAAAGTAACGATAAACACACTTGCCCCCTACTTCTACCTCCCCTCGATTTACTACCGTCTACAACCAATTTGTATCAATTATAAATACCTAACCATGCCCCCATAAATACTCCTTATATGGTCAATTGGTTTAATTGTGAAACGGTACTTACATACCAAACAACATTAATAAGATATCCTCAATAAACTTGTGCTTCTTTAAAGAAACCTTTAGAATGAGCCTCGCTATTTTAAGCCTTTACTGTTACCTATCGGAAACATCTCACACTAACTTTTTAACTTCCTATTAACTTCCTAAATTCTGTGGCTATATCGGTTAGCATTATTTGCCATTGGGTAAAAAAACCATTTAAATTAGTCGCTAGTTTAATATCTTGTTAATCATTAATTTAATATCTTGGAACACCCGCTCAAAAACAATGCTAAACCGGGTGTTACCACAATACACAAGGTGTAACCAGGCTACTTTGTAAGCGCATAACTACCACAATCGATCATAAATCAGCCTACTAACTCACTCCAGTAATTGCGCTTAACTCACATTACTCTCACATTACTCTCACATTACCCAACCTACATCGCCCAATCCATATTCCCGCTCATATTATCCAATTCTCATTGGGGTCACCGCAAATAAGATCAAATATCAGGCTTAATGACCATTTATTAATTTAATAAGTAATTCATAGACAAATAATCTCCCGGTCTAATATTCATCGGCACCAACCTAGGGCTAACCGCTAAAGCGACCTTGTTAAAGCCAAAACAGATCAATAAAAGATCAAAAAAATATTGAACTCCGCCAATATGCAGCACAGCTATCCTCAGCTAAACTTGCGATGTTAAAAAAGTAGGGTCTATCCACTAAGTAGTAACACCCTATCTTCCAATAGTGGGGTAATGAAACACAGGTATCTACCCCCTGTAACTCAAAAATCTGCTCTTTTATCGCTACAACTGATACTGATCAAAATATTTTGATAGGGGTATGGACAACAAAGAAATTTTTCACTCGCACCGTAAATACTTGCATCACCAGCGACGACTTACTTCACAGCTCTTTATAGCGCTTATCGCAAGATATGCAGATAAAAAACTGCATGAAGCTTTAAATAGACGACACTCTAGTAAGAGTTGAATCGAATTGAACTGAATTGCACCAACGAACAGATGCACATTATCAAACTGAGGACGACGATTCCATACCGTCAATCTTTACAAATAACTCTGGTAGAAACGTTACAAGTCTCTATTGCTCAATAGGTGCTTTGAATTCTTTTGATAAATGAAAGCCTAACCCAGCTTATTAAAATTTACTTAGTTCTTAACTTGTCCAACGCAATTAAAGCAATAGGTTCGATAGAGATGCATACAAGATCTTTTTATCTATAATAGAAGCAAGAATAACGTAACGTTTGCTTTACTCGGAGAGAAGAGCACAACCTGGTCTAATAGGCATGATTAACAATCGATGTAACTAACGATAATGCGCTGAAATGTTAAGCTATCTATTAATCCTGCCACCAAGCGTTTGAGGAAACAGTGTGACAATTGCCATTCTGGGAATATCTGCCTATTATCACGACAGTGCAGCGGCATTAGTGGTGGACGGAAATATCGTAGCCGCCGCTCAGGAAGAGCGTTTTACTCGAAAAAAGCATGATCCTCGATTTCCAGCTAAGTCAATCAGCTATTGCCTAGAAGCAGGAAAACTTAAGCTGGCTGATGTCACTTATGTCGTATTTTATGATAAACCGCTAGTTAAGTTCGAACGTCTGCTTGAAACTTACATCGCCTATGCCCCTAGCGGGTTTCGCTCATTTTTAACGGCTATTCCGATTTGGTTGAAGGAAAAACTCTATTTAAAGCGTACTCTCAAAAAAGAACTGGCTGCGCTTGGTAATATGAAAGAGCAGCAATTACCACGCCTTATGTTTACAGAGCACCATCAATCTCACGCTGCTAGTGCTTTTTTCCCCAGCCCTTATCACGCTGCCAGTGTACTCTGCAATGATGGAGTCGGCGAATGGGCTTCAACAAGTGTATGGTTAGGCCAAGAAAATAAGTTGAGGCCACAATGGGAAATAAACTTTCCGCACTCGCTAGGATTGCTCTATTCTGCTTTTACTTATTACACCGGCTTTAAAGTTAATTCCGGCGAATATAAATTGATGGGCTTAGCGCCTTATGGCGAGCCCAAATATACCGATCTTATCCTCAATAAACTGATTGACCTTAAAGAAGATGGTAGCTATCGACTAAACATGCGTTACTTTAACTATGCCGCCGGGTTAACCATGACAAATACGGCCTTCGACGAGTTGTTTGACGGCCCACCAAGGCAATCGGAAACAGATATTACGCAGAAGGAAATGGATATTGCGCGCTCTATCCAAGTGGTGACGGAAGAGATCGTGTTGCGCATTGCTCACACCATATATAATGAGCTACAAACAGACTACCTTTGTATGGCCGGCGGCGTGGCATTAAATTGTGTCGCCAACGGCCGACTACTGCGAGAAGGGCCATTTAAAGATATTTGGATACAGCCCGCTGCGGGGGACGCAGGCGGTGCGCTTGGCGCAGCACTCGCAATCTGGTACGAATACCTCGAAAACCCACGTATATTCCAAGCCAACAATACCTTAGACAATATGACCGGTAGTTACCTAGGCCCGAGTTCAAATACACAGGATATTATCACATACCTCGAGGGCATTGACGCCAGCTATCGCCAGGTTAACGATGGTACACTCTTTCAAGAATTGGCGGATATACTTGCCAACGAACATGTTGTGGGTTGGTACCAAGGCCGAATGGAATTTGGTCCACGTGCGTTGGGCGCACGTTCTATTATCGGTGACCCACGTAGTGAGAAAATGCAGTCCGTCATGAATTTGAAAATAAAGTACCGTGAATCCTTTCGACCCTTTGCACCGGCGATAAAAGCTGACAGGGTTTCAGCCTGGTTCGAGCATGATCGGCCAAGCCCTTACATGTTGATGGTGGCCAATGTTAAACAAGAAAAATGTAAACCAATGTCTGAGGAACAAAAACAACTTTTTGGTATTGAAAAACTCAACATTCCACGGTCAGATATTCCTGCTGTTACCCATGTCGATTATTCAGCTAGGTTGCAAACCGTACATTGCGAAACTAATCCGCGGTTTTACCGGTTATTAGATGAGTTTGAAAATAAAAGTGGCTGTCCTATTCTCGTTAATACATCTTTTAACGTAAGAGGTGAACCCATCGTCTGTACACCAGAAGACGCCTATCGCTGCTTTATGCGCACTGAGATGGACTATCTAGTTAT
>JANQMK010000109.1 GCA_028280085.1 Pseudomonadales bacterium | reverse complement strand
TGACCAAGCGACGGCAGCCGAGTACCCCAATCTGATTGCTAAATCCTCGGCTAGCGCAAGTATAAAAAGCAAGCTATTTGAGGCATTGTTGGACAATCGCAACGATTGGGATTGTATTTGGATGCCTCATTTACAAGGTTGGAGTAGGGCTCACCAAACGCTGGTAGAGGCATTGGCGCAAACACCCAAGCTTTCCTATAACATTCGCGACCGTGATTTTTGTTTTGTTACCCTGGCTGACAATTTAGCAGAACACAAAAAAAGTCAGTCGAAAAATCTTAAGTCGACTTTGAGAAGAGTAGAAAACGGTATTGCCAAAAAGACTTCGATTGAGCTGAAGCGGTGTACTGAGTCAGATGAGTTAGAAAAATACTTTGATACATTGCTGACTCTACATCATAAACGATGGCAATTGTTAGGTGAAGAAGGGGCCTTTGTGCGGATGCCAGTATTCAAGGCGTTTTATCAATCTTTTATCGCTACGTCACTGGCTAAGGGTTGGTTGCGATTTTATTTATTGGAATGTGCTGGTGTTGCTAGAGCTATCCAAATAGGCTTTGTTTATAACAACGTATTTCATGTTATTCAGGAAGGATTCGATACTGACTTTAATAAAGGCGTGGGTAATATTTTACGACGTCGAGTGATTGAAAAATGCATTGAAGAAAATGTTACAGAGTATGATTTTCTAGAGGGGTATACAGAACATAAACGACGTTGGGGGGCGAAATACCGCGCCGGTAAGGATCTGTTTATCTGGAATAATAACAAAAAGAACTTTTTGTTCTCATTCAAAACTCTCTGGCCGGGCGGTCGCTTCTTAAAAAGAGCCAATAACTGACAACAGCTTGCTTAGTAAGATATTGGAAGATATCAACAACAGAAAATCATATGTGTTGTTACCATTCAAGCAAACAGCTAAATTCGTGATTACCAGCAAATTGGCCTCGCGCTATGATAGTCGTGACAGGTATTTTTTGGTGATAACCGCGGCTTAACCAGCCAGGACCTGGTTCCAACTGCGCAGTGTTGCCGACAACGGTTTGGATATCAAGATCTTTGTCTATAGTTAGATGGACTTCGCCAGACGGCATATTAATGGTGCACACATTATCTTCTACGTGAATGACTTCACAATATTCTGAAAGATGAAAATAAATAGCAATTTTATGGGGGGCTTTTGCTTTAATGGTGTCAACGATTTGTAGTGATTGCTGGACACCGTCAAGGTTGAGTTTTCTCAGATGAGTAACAGGATCATCGAAGCGCTTATAGCCATCATGTCTTCCCATAAAAGTGCCGCCGACTTCATTAGGACTCCATTCGATACATGTTGTATTTGCATGCTGTGCCCACATAAAGGGACCTTGCATAACTGACTGATCTTGGCCGTCAACTTCTACCGTATTATGGGCGCATGTTTTACGAAAGTAGTTGCGCCATTCAGGGTAAGAAAAGTAATCATAGGTTCCAGTGTCAACAAATAAGTCAATGTCATTTAGCCGCATTGCAAAAGACAGCGCATCTGCATGCCCATGGGCAGCAATATTGGTAAAGCCCAGCTCGGCTGAGTCAATTAACAAACTGACTTTGTTTCCCGCGTCAATATTTCCGTATTGGAGTAAAAAGTAATTTGATTCTTCAAAGTGAAAGGATGTGATGTTCTGTTTGTCGTTAGTAGTGGGTGTGTTTAACGGATAAGTTGAGGTGAAGCTCTGTTTTTCTTGCTCATTGGTGAGCCAAAAGGTGGTCTCTGAATTCTCTTGCCGCAATGAGGCAAAAATGGGGTGGTCGAACATCAATGAGCCGATGTCCATCAAGGTATTAATATCATGTACGGCATTACCTAAATCCAAAACATAACCGTCGTCTCTATCACCGAACATAGGCAATTCAGTGCCGCCTTCAGCTAGCTTGGCAATAAATAAGGCGATGGTTTCCAGTGTGCTCCAATAGCTTGAACTAAATGGCCGGTTACTGTGTCGTGCAACCAAACCGGAAAATAAATAAAACTGGAACACAAAAAATTGGTAACCCAATGCGTGTTCTCGGGTGCAACCGTCTTTATAGGTTTGGGCTTGAATTTCTCGCTCGATGATTTTTTGGCTAGACTCAATCCAAGTGCGTGATTCGACGAAAATGTTAAAATAGCTAGCTGCAATGAATACACCCGCCGCTTCGCCCACTAAGTGATTATTAGCTGAGGTGCCTTGTGAAAACTTACGGGAAATATCTCTTAAGTGTAGATATATACTTTCGATAATTCGTTCTTTTACGCTACCGGCAAATAGGTCGGACTCAATAATATAATCGATTGCCCATACCCAATTGATTAAGCGTATACCCAATTCTAGCGGGCTACGCCAATTCATACCCTTACCATACGGGTTGTTATCGAGCCAGGACTGGATATGATCGACAACGGCCTGAGCATACTTTTTGTCGCCGGTGGCCCTATAGGCGCGACCAAGTACAACCAATTGATGATGACGATTAGGTTCCCAAACCAATTTACAATCACCAAATTTTTTAAAATCTCGGTAGTTAACTGACATGATATGATCAAGCGGGCCTTGTATTTTCGCAGAGTGATCGATATGCCAATTTATCGGCGAGCCTAGGAACTGGTCTTCTAAATCGAAAAAAGATAAGCGATGTTCTAAGATTTTGTCAGCTTTATCGGTTAACTGCTTGCACCACTTTGTTTCTTGTTCGGTAGCGCTGGTTTTATTCCAAGTGCCAATAGGTACGTCGACCAAACGAAAGGTAGGCGTAAATGAACCTTGTTGGTCAAATCCCGGTTGGAACGTGGGGCCGGGAACAGTACCTCTAGTGACACGCACTCGCTCGGTAACAGTGTCAACTAATGCGTTGATGCGCCACCAAATTTCAGCAGATGACATTGTTCTTAATCGATTAACATACCATGCTATGGATTGCATATTTTTCCTTTCAGTATTTGTTCTAGTCTGTCTATAGATCTAGTGTTTTAAACGGCTACTATGGGGCTTCTGGCGGCACCTAACTATTACTGGCTACTAAAATGCGACTGCATATTCTTTGCTGTTTCTACCAATAAATTGAAAGCGTGCTGTTCCCCGAGTTCGGTGTAGTCTACCGCCAGGGCAACTACACTGGAGCCCCGGTTTCCAAGAAATAAACTACGCACTTCGTACAGTTTAGCCAGTTTGGCACTTGTTGTTCGTTTACCGCCAATGAGATACCAGTAGCCTATCATGCGTTTTTTATTCTTATCTTCTAATCGTATTACCGACATATAGTTTTTGTCGTCTGGACCTAAAGCTACTTTTTTTTCACTGACTTTACGCCACGCTTCTTTATTGTATAGTGAGTTAAAGTAGTAAATGAGTTCTTTATTCTGCTCCTGGCGGGTATAGTTGGCAACGTATGCTGCAATATCTTGTTGCTGATAGGAGTATTTGGCGTAGTGCTCGGAAGCCGAGCCCCGAAATGTAGGCTGCCATTGCAGCTCTTGCGGTGTCATATCATCGATACGAGTGTAGTGTGTTAGCGTGGGTAATTGCAGTGAATATTGATCATCTACCCCATAATCCTTTAGCAGTAAATCTGTGATTGGAAACAGCAGTACAAGTGCAAAGGCTGCGACTACTTTTACGTTAGTAGCATTAAATCGGGGGTCGAGCGTTTCGGTTTGGCTGCTCTGTTGGACATTGGACTGGCTATGGTTGCCAACAAAAAATCGATTGCCGATCCAGAACAATGGCACCAACATCACAGCGTAGACAATCCAGCCAAAGGTGAGATGATCTTGTACAATGGGATGTTCCATTTGATAGTAGTTGCCCACTACCATGATGACTACAATGCGTATCCAGTTTGACACTAGAGCGAGGGTTAAGGCAAAAATAACGAAATAGCAGCTTGTTTTTATATTGAGGTGGTTAACATAAGCAAAGAGTATGCTTAATGTTAAGGCCACTAAAAAAAAGCTGAGGCCTGCGCAAGCTGGTTCAACAAAAAAACGGCCACCCGGAACCGTAAAATAATAGCCTTCACGTAACACAGGTACGTTTAACCAGAGTAATAAATGGTGACTGACTTCTGTGGAAAGATCTCTTAGAGGATACTGAACGAAATCCCATATGGGTAAAGCGAATGTAACAACAACGATGGGAATAATGAGTTGTTTGCAAACAGGCCAACCATAAATAAAAAGTAGCAGCATGCTAAATAACGCAATTGCACCTACCTGCGCTAATAGTTGCACCCCAGCAATATGGGAAATCCACCAACTAAAGCCCAGTCCAATAATGAGCCCTATTTCAATAACACCGATGTCTGTTGACCATCGCAAAAGGTGCCGTTTTTGCCATATGAGATAAGCGCTAATGACTAGTGCTAAAAAGCCATGGCTGTACGGGCCGTTACCTTGCCATTCAACTAAAACAGTAGCGTGGGTTGGCCAATAGGCTAGCAACCATACTAGCGTGATCCCGCCGAAAAAGAGATGATTGAAGTTGAGCCTGCTCTCCATTTAGTTAGGTCCCCCCGATAGTGTCGGTGGAGTCAAAGCGGACTAGGTTTACCCGTAATGTTATTACCATAGTTATCTAACTTAATATCTAGTTCATTTTCTCGTATATTGCTACTTGGCATGTGGGCTGGTGTGGTTGGCTGGCTGGGCACCGTTTCAATTATCTTTTTAAGGTGCCCTGTAATTTGTATTAGTTGTTTTCATTGAAACGGGTTGAGCAGAAGTATCACTAATTGTTGAATACAACGCCTGCAAATTTGGTTCTACTTAGCGATTCAATAGCAGTACGAATATCACTTTCCACTACTTTACCGTAAGGTACGACAAGTAAAGCTTGATCGCAGAGTTCAACAAGAATTCGCGTATCGGCTGAAGCACTAACTGCCGGTGCGTCGATGACAATATAGCGATCAGGGTAACGACGTAATAGATCGTCAATGAGCTTTTTCATTCGGTCAGAAGTGAAATGCTCATTGCCTGATTCACAATAGTTACCTGTAGGAATCACTCTTAGCCGTGGCACGCCAGAGGCATAGATAATTTCATCAACGTCAATAGACTCATCGGCTAAATAATCTGTAAGCCCTAGCTCAGCTTCGATACCAAAGGTGGTATGAACTGATGGCTCGTATAGGTTGCAGTCAATTAGTAGTGCTGTTTTTGATTGATCGAATGCGAACGCTGCGGCTAGGTTTCTCGCGACGAAGCTACCGCCACCCTGTTCGCATACACAACTGACAAGAATGACAAAATTCTCGCGTTGGCCTGTGTGTAGTACCTTGGTTCTGAGATCCCGAAATAAATTAATAATATCTCTGTTGGCCATCCCTGCGTGGATGATCTGGGCTTTATCGAGATCAGCTTCAGATAACAACTGAGCTTCTCTCATAGTCTTTATTTGCCGACTATAATTTTTCTCGGGATGTTTGATATCTGAACTTTTGGCAGTTATCTCAGTAATTTCGTTTCTTGCTCTGTCATCTGAATTCATAGCAATAATTTGCTCCATTCCATGCCATTAATTCGTAGAAAAGCTGCTACACCATAAACGGCTGCTACGGCTGCTACCATCATCAGAAGTAAGACTACATCCCTGCGAAAAATGCGTTTAGAGAGAGGCGTGGCTACGTGGGGAATTTCGGCTACGACGGGAAGCTCCAATTCCTCTTTGAGTAAATAAGGTAATCGAATACGTGGATCAATTTGTATGTACAAAAAGACTAGCACGATAGGAACAATGAGCCCTACCAATGGGCCAATTACAAATAAATGAGAGAACCGTATACCCATGGGTGATAATGGATAAACTGCGGGCTGTTGAATTTTATAGGTAACGCCTTGCCCTTCAATATCCAGTGTCATTGATAAGCGTGCCTTTTCTTTTCTAGCCAGCATGTCTTCATAAATCGTTTTGGTAACGTTGTAGTCCCGTGTCAACTCAGCTAGATCTGCGCGACTATTGGCAATGCGCTTTCGGCGCTGGTATTCTTCAGTCAATAGTTTCTCCGTTGACGCTAAACGTGATTTTCTGGCTTTAATGTTAACCTCAACTTCTGCCAGTTTGCCACGCAGCTCCTGGTAGAGTGGGTTGAGATCTGTGCCAGTCGAATCATCGGGTTGTGGAGTATTGCCTTCATCTTTTGCCAGTTCTTCCAGATCAGAGATTTGATGTCGCAGTGAGACGATATCCGGGTGAGTATCTGTCAGCGAAAGTTTAAGGTTATCAAGTTGCGCCTCTAAGCGTTTAATTTGCTGGTGGTAGATACCTGAGCGATAGGTTTTTTGGGAAAATTGACTTTCCGATGCGATTTGTTTTTCCAGTGATCGCCGACGCGTTTCTAGACCTTCAATGTCTAGCTTTATGGTTTCGATATCAGCCCGTAACATATTAATTCTCGAATTAACGGAGGCCTCGGTACCATCCACGTTGTTGGAATTGAATTCTTTAAGCGCCAATTCTGCGGCCTGCAATTGGCTTTTATAGGACTTAACTTGTTTGTCGATAAAAGTATAAGCCTCACGACTTTCATCACGTTTTGTCGCAGCGCTATCCTTTAAGAAAATATCAGTGATCGTGCTAGTTACCCTATAAGCTTGTCCAGGTGTTGGTGCCTGATAGCTAATTCTAATGTAATTGTTGCCTACACCAGATACGTTAATATTTTTTTGCACTCTGTTAATAACTTCTTCAATTTCCGCGGCGCTTTCGCCACCTTTTAGTATGTCGGCGTTTTCAACAACCTGGGAAACGAGACGTCTAGCTTTAATAACCTCTTTAACAACTCTCGAGCGATTGGCTACCCGGGTCGTTTGGGCTGAACCTGCTAGCAACGGTTTGATAATGTTACTCTCGTCGGCGAAAATAACGGCAGCAGATTCGAACTTTTCCGGCATATTCCAAGCGACAAATAAGACGGCAATACTGACAATCGCAAAGCAAATGACAACCGCGAATCGGTTCAGTACAAGCTCTCGCAGTAATACTTTTATAATCTGATCAATCATTCGTTTTCAGGCGTCATGGTGGTGGTTAATAGGATATTAGTACTGGTGTTTGATAGGCCGGCCAAGATATCCGTTAAAATACTCTTTCTGGGACCGTGATAACGTCAAGCGGCTGTAATGGAAAGTTGGTGGCCATATTCCCTTTTAGCAGTATTTCGTCCAGGTGGAGTGGGTAAGCCTTCTTTTGCCCATTCTCATCAGCTCGATACAAAAGTGCGCGATTGCCAGCTGCAAATTCTGTCACGCCACCTGCCTCTAACACTAAGTCTAGCACGGTCATACCTTCCTGGTAGGGTAGGGAGCGCGGTGCAGCAACAGCTCCGATGACTCTTACTCGATCCGTGTATTCCTCGCCCCGTGGACCGACAACAATAACGGTAACTTCCGGATTTCTTACGTATTTTTGTAATTTTGCCTTTACTACTTCCGCGAGTTCCTCTGGGGTTTTGTCCAGTGCAATGATATCTCCCACCAAAGGCGTTGAGATTCTACCGTCAGGTCTGACTGGAACAGCAATAGAGAGCTCAGGGTTACGCCATACTTTAATACTGAGTTGGTCACCGACACCGATCAAATAATCGCCTTTTTCAGGATTTGTTCCATTGGTTGGTGGTACAACGACTTTGCTAAGCGGCGTGCAGCCGACTAATGCTAATAACACGACCAGATAAGCTATTGTTTTCATCACGAATCTATTCCCCTAGATGTACCGGCTCACTCAGTTTACGCAGGTGCGATTATACATGTTTAATTAATACGTTACAGAGATTTTTGGATAAATGGTAGCCATCTCCATTCTTGCCCTGAGTATAATTAGGTGACCTTGTGTCAGAGCGTCTCATTTAGCTGATAACCGTAGGAATTATAAAGAATTAACTGTATTTTTCCGAATACAAATTCAGCTGTGGCGGGTGCTCTGGCAAAAGTTCGTTGTTTGCCCATTCATACTATATTATTTGCTATCGGCTACGACTATCGGCAAAAACCCTTTTAACGCTTTGGGGTAAGATGGACAAGCACAGCTTATGATAACAAATAATGTCTCTAAGAATACTGGAGAATAACGACTTGGCTATGGATAAAGCCTTCGCAACAAAAGCTCGGTCCTGTTGTTAAACATTGTTTACTTATAGGCGCTATAGACTGTTAGGCATGAGCTTAAAAAGTACAATACAATAGCACCCTGATTTGGCTGTTCTGAGGAGGGCCACAGTTGTTTAGCTCGGTGACGAGCTGCCCGATGGATGAAGGATGCCGCTTGATTCTAACAATATAGTGGGGTTTTGTTGTCTATGACGTGTGGCAGCTTTTAATATATGATGTGCGCTAACCCCTTCTACTTATTAAATTTATCCAGCGAAATGTTAATGAACGAACTCACATAGGATTGTATGTAAATTATGCTAGTTGATCTTGAATCCAGTGTTATTGGTATTATTGGGCTTGGCTATGTTGGCCTACCGCTCGCTGTTGAATTTGGCAAACACCTTGAAACTGTAGGCTATGACATCAATCAAGGCCGTGTAAAGGAGCTTGATAATGGCGTTGATTCAACACTAGAGGTGACTACTGAAGAATTGCAGCAAGCAGCAAAACTGACATTTAGCGCTGATGCTGCTCAGCTTAAGCACTGTAACATCTACATTGTGACAGTACCTACGCCAATTGATAGTAGTTGTCAGCCTGACTTGCGACCGTTAATTGGCGCTAGCCGGTTGATTGGCGACTTGCTTGGCCGTGGCGATATTGTTATCTACGAATCAACAGTTTATCCAGGTGCGACTGAAGAAGTCTGCATTCCTATCATTGAAGAAAAGTCAGGACTGGTTTTCAACCAAGATTTTTATGCCGGTTATAGCCCTGAGCGAATCAACCCGGGAGATAAGGAGCACCGTGTTGTTAATATTGTTAAGGTGACTTCTGGTTCGACGCCCGAGGCCAGCGACGTGATCGATGCGCTTTACCGTAAGATTGTGACGGTGGGGACGCATAAAGCGAGTAGTATTAAAGTGGCTGAAGCTGCGAAGGTGATAGAGAACACGCAGCGAGATATTAATATAGCGCTGGTTAATGAGTTGGCATTGATATTTGACATGTTAGCTATTGATACTCAAGAAGTACTGGAAGCAGCTGGTAGCAAATGGAATTTTTTACCTTTTCGACCGGGATTGGTTGGCGGCCATTGCATTAGCGTTGATCCCTATTATTTAACTCACAAAGCACAACAAATAGGTTACCACCCGGAGGTTATACTCGCAGGGCGACGTATAAATGACAAAATGGGTAGTCACGTTAGTAGCACTGTTATAAAAATGATGACCCGACGAAAAATCCAAGTAGTGGATTCTAATATTTTAATTTTGGGAATGACCTTTAAGGAAAATTGCCCTGATGTGCGTAATACTCGGGTAGTTGATATTATCGATGAGTTGAAAGCGTTCCACGCCCAAGTTGATGTTTATGACCCTTGGGTAAATAAAGCGGATGCGCTTGCGGCCTATGGTATTGAGGTTATAGACGAGCCGCTAGCTGGTAAATATGACGCCATTATTATTGCGGTTAATCATCACGAATTTGTCACCATGGGCGCTGACAATATACGTAAGTATGGCAGACCTTCCCATGTATTATTTGATGTTAAATACTGCTTTGATAAACAAGATACTGATGGCAGATTATAGCAATCTCCGCCATGATGACGCTTTTATTTATTGTCAGTGAACTTGCTTGGTAACTTTTATATCTTATCGTCCAGATCGTTGATTGTTAGCCTATGTCTTCGTTAAAAAATACCAGTGTTCTCGCTCCGCCATGGCGCTTACTTGAGAAAAAGCGGGAACAGATGCAAGTATTTAATCTAGAAGAAGCGTTCAAGACTGATCCGTTACGCCATAAAAAGTTCACCTTCACTGCTGCAAATCTTGTTGTAGATTTTTCAAAAAATATGGTTGATGAGCCATTGCTGCAACTATTATCTGATCTTGCCGCACGGGCTGGGGTGCCCGCAGCCATCCAAGAAATGGTGGCCGGAGCGAAAGTTAATAATACTGAAAATCGGGCTGCGCTGCACAGCGCATTGCGCTCGCGTTCCCATGGTTTAGCAGAGCAACAGAGGTTAGTCGCTAAACTTGATGCAGAGATGACTGCTTTGGTCGACAAAATTCGCGAGGGTAGGTGGACCGGATATACTGGGCGAGTTATTACTGACATTGTTAACATTGGCATAGGTGGGTCAGATTTGGGCCCGCTATTTGTGACTGAAGCGTTAGCTCCCTATGCTTCAGAAAAGATTAGATCACATTTTGTTTCCAATGTAGATCCCTCTCATCTACATCACACCTTACGTGCTTTGTCAGCGGAAACAACACTGTTTATCGTCGCTTCAAAATCATTTTCGACCTTAGAAACATTAACCAATGCCAAGCTTGCTAAAAATTGGCTGTTGGCAGCCTGCGATAATGATAATAGCGCTATACAGCAGCATTTTATCGGAGTTTCAAGTAAGCCTGAGAAAGCGGTGGAATTTGGCATTGCAGCAGAGAATATCCTGCCGATGTGGGATTGGGTAGGGGGGCGTTACTCTTTATGGTCCTCCATTGGCTTGCCGATTGCTCTCGCCGTCGGCAACGATAATTTTATTAAGTTAAAGGCGGGTGCAGCCGCTATGGATGAGCATTTTGTTAGTGCGCCGCTGGCTAACAATATTCCTGTACTACTCGCTGTCGTGGGGCTTTGGTACTATCATTTTTGGGGGGCAAAAAGCTATGCTATTTTGCCTTATAGCCATGACTTAAGAAATTTTCCAAATTTTTTGCAACAACTAGAAATGGAGAGTAATGGCAAGTCCGTTGATCGCGACGGTATTGCTGTTCCGTTGCCTACATGCCCTGTAATATGGGGGCAAGCTGGCACAAATGGCCAACACTCCTTTCATCAACTGTTACATCAGGGTACGCATTTTATTCCCGTTGATTTTATCCTTCCGCTAGCTGGTCATTACGGCATGCATGAAAGTCAACGACACTTAGTTGCGAATTGTTTGAGCCAGAGTCAGGCGTTAATGCAGGGTAAGTCGCTTGAGACGGCTCAGCTAGAACTCAAACATGCTGGCGCATCAGATGATGATATTGATAGATTGTCTCCCCATAAAGTTGTACCGGGTAATAGACCAAGTACAATCATTGCGATGGATAAGCTAACGCCTGAATGTTTGGGGGCCCTGGTAGCGCTTTATGAGCACAAGGTGTTTGTGCAGAGCGTAATTTGGGGTATCAATCCGTTTGATCAGTGGGGGGTAGAGCTTGGCAAGCAACTAAGTGGGCCAATATTTGATGAACTCGGTGGAGCTGCGGAAGAAAAAGATGGGACTTCATTCGATAGTTCTACCAACCAATTTGTACAGCGCTATAAAAATGCCAATCGGTAATAGTTGTTGTTATGTGCCAAGAAGTGATTGATCGTGTAAGGGGGCGTACCTTGTGTGCTATCAATTGTCACAGGCTTGGTTTATCGTTTAATGCGTGCCAAATCGATCAGTAAAATTAATAATCCTATGACTAACCAAAACCACCACTGGGATAGGTAGTCGCCAATTAGTGTTGACAAAAACTTTCCCATACCGCTTTGACTTTGGCTCATACTGCGGCCAGGCCGCTCTTCAACAATGGATTCGGTGGCCAATAGACCAAAGTCATCATAGTCTATTTTACCGAACCCACTGCTCTTGTGAACAACGTTTTGAAATGTGTTGCTATTAATAGCCAGGCTTGAAAACTCATCATTATCAATGGGATTAGCCGGGCCGCTGGGGAGTGAGGCTTGTTGGTTTGTTTGCATAGATAGTTGAATTTCGCTACTCGAAACAGAAATTGCTTGCAAATTATTTTCATCAAGAACATTGGGCGCGGCCATTGCTCGGTTAGAATTAGCCTGCCTGTTATTGAGTACTTCTCTTGAGTCAAGCAGCTGGCTTTTGTTATTGAGTTTATATCCTCGTATTTTAGCTGATGATGTGGCTAGATCATTGATAAGTTGTGAGCTATCCCAGCCATTAAAAGAAACACCCGCGATTGGCTTAGTACGCAGTGAGTCAAAGGTTTCGCCACGTTTTTTTTTGTCTTTATTATCAAGTTCGGTTTTAGTATCCGTTGGTTCCTCATTCTGGTTGTCATCCCGATTACTGTTATCGCGATTATCCGTCGCGTTTAATGGTTGGCGATTTTTGGCCGAAAAAGAAAAGAATGAAAGTGGGTCTGTTAGGCCTAAAGGATCAACCGGCTCTTCTTTTTTTGCAGCGCTATTTTGGTTTTTATCGACAGTTGACTTGGTTTTATCGTTAGTTGATTCAGGATAATACAAAGGCAACGCTTCTGAGCGAAAACTGGCCGACAAGGCAAGTAGTAGAATAATAAAGGTAGTCATGACACTACTGTCTCGACACGCCATTATTACTGGGGTTTGCCTCGCTTGCACGGCTGGAACCTCGCAATTCGTTGAATTAGTTAAAGTTGGTTAAAAATTAGTTTGCTAGTGTGGGCTGCTTAGAGTGAAACTTATACATTATATAATGATTTGTTAGGAAACCACTACCATCAGGTGTCAGTTGTGTGAAATTGTAGATACTCTTTGATTTTTTGTTAGGACGGCATTGAGTATTGCGGTCAGACCAAGCCGCTACGCCCTAATTGTATCGACTCGACTAATATGACGCTATAGTAAGGGTCTTTTTATTTCAATGCCCAGTAGTTAAGACGTAAGATCATGTCCATCTAGAGACGGTGATAGTGGGTGGCTTGATTGCTGAAGAATCATTTTATCAGTCCGGTGCCTACGAAAATGAGTCATTACAATATAACTGAAACCTGCTTGTTGGTTTGATGGTCTGTATCGGTCAGTTTATCCATGTATAATTCACTCGTTTTCGGCTATTAGCGCTGTTTAAGTAGCAAAACAGTAGTTAAGTTGGCTAACTTAACTTGTCTGTATTTTAGTCTAAAATGGCGTTGGCTAACATCCTAATTTTGACCGAACCAGCCATTGCTAAAAGCATTAAAAAAACAACGGTGTTGAAGTAGGGGGCTCCCTCGCGAACTATCTAGGCGTGTGATCTGTATTACTGTTATTGGCTAATGTTGATGTTGCGTCTTTGGGTACCGGGTATGAGAATACTGGGGTTGTTTTTATTGAACCACAGCCAACTTATTGTATGGGTGAAAAACGTATGACCATTTGCCAGCAGTACTCTTTGTTAACGCTAGCCGTTTTGCTAGTCACTGTCTTTGGATATGGGCCCCCTGTTATCGCAGCTGAATTTCAAGCAACTGTTCAGGTTTCCAGTGAGTACCGCAGTAATGTGCGCTTAGATCCCGATATTGAAATTGATGATACGGAAAATACAGCTATTTTAGAACTATCTCTTAATCAGCGTTAGACGCAAGCAGATCTTCAAATTAACTATCAATTTGAGGAGAG
>JANQMK010000156.1 GCA_028280085.1 Pseudomonadales bacterium | reverse complement strand
GCTTCAGTATGGGCAAAGGCTTCAACACCTGTCACATTCGCTGTTAAATCTGCCGCTACCGTCCGCGCGGTGGAAGTACCCGCAGTCACATTGGCAGTTTGTGTAGTCGTTGCACCAGTTGTCGGATCAACCCGAGTCACTGTGATGATCTCATCGACATAGCTGTTATTCGCCGTGGTTGACAATGCGGTGATATTGCTACCCGCAGAAACCAGACTCGTTGCTTCCGGATCTTCAGAAAATAGCTTATTTGTGGTACCCGGAATAAAGTCCCGCGATGTCATGGGCGGCACTAACGGAATTGGGTTGTCGGGATCACGGTTATCGAGCACATCGTAAGTTCTGGGGCCAGTAAAGCGCACAAGCAATGGCATGTCCAACTGACCTGGATTGGCAAACGCTGGCAGCAAGGTTTCCCCATCAGTTTCAAATACATCTAATACTTCCGCGTCACCAATCTTTCCAGAGCCCGAGTTACCTATTTCGTTTTCAGTTCTAATGGGAATAGCGAAGGCCAACTGTTGCGGTCGATCCATTGACATTGCGATATCGCGTGCGGCATAGCGAGTAGGCGCAAAGCGAAAAATATCACCTTCCTGAAAACTGCCACTCTGCAAATTAATGCTAAAACCATCAATATCTTCTATTGTTTCTGGATAGGTGCCGGGTAAAATACCACGCCTAACAACTTCGTTATCAGCATTACGCGTAATAGTATAGTTACCATTATTGGGCCCGTTAAATTTCAAGGTATATTCACTGTCTGTCAATAAAGTTACATCTTCGATCGTGACGGTTAACTCCCTATCTCGCGGCAACGCATTGTCATCATCCTTCATAACTCGGGTTGCTTGGAAACTGGTATTATTGATATCTAGAAAAACGTCTGTGCCCACAGCGCCTTCAAGATCAATACCAAAAGTCTGCAGCCTATTAACCTGATCACTGACTGTGAGAGCAATACGACCTAGCTTATTAAGTGCCGGTAGCAATACTTCTTGTCGATATTGGTCTAGCCCTCCTAACTGACCGCCCGAGAGATCGCCACCAACTGCCCGGGTCTCACCATTGGAATCAAATAACAACTCATACACAAATATATCATCCGGATCTTGGCGGGCACCCAACGCATTTGCTTGCACACCAACTACCAACGGTTCACCACTACTTAAAAACACGTTGGTAGAATTACCTGATCTTGAAATAGTAATGCCTACCAGCTCCGATAACTCACGCAGTGTTTCATCACGCTGGTCCAACAGATCATTAGGCGCCTGACCAGCGCCCCGCGCAATCGCATCCTCAATGCCTTGATTAAACTCTGCCACGCTACTGGCCATCGTACTAATTTGCTCAGTTAACGTCTGCATAGACACATTAATATTATTGTTTTGGCCCTCTAATTGCGCGTAAATACTATTAAACCGATTAACCAGTGATTCACTAGCGCTTAAGATAATCTGACGTGCAGGTACAGAATCGGGATCCTCCGCGCCTGTCTGCAATGCGGCAAAAAAGTTATCAACGGCCGGTGCAATACCTGTCGATGAGTCTGCTAGTAGGGAATCGAGGTGATTGGCATTAAATAAATAGGCATTCAGACTTTCAGCCGCCGACGTGTCGGAGCGTTGCTGGTCTAGCAGGGTATCGTTAACGGAGCGTTCAATATTACTCACTTGCACGCCGTTGCCAACAAAGCCAACCGATGAAGCACTGGGCGCGCGGGCAGTAAAATCAACTAATTGCCGACTATAGCCTTCAACGTGTGCATTGGTAATATTATGGCCTGTAGTACTCAATGCGCGTTGAAAGGCATTGATGCCTGACAAACCAATTTTGATAAGCTCCGATCCCATTTATTACACCCGTCTACCCCACAACCTGCTAACCACTAGTTGGGTTAATTATCGGTAAGATTTTCTGTAATCAGACAATCTAGTCATTGTGCGCGACAATAGTTCGTTCATCGCTGATAGTAGATCCGTTTGCAATTTCGATTCCAACTTTTAACAGTGGGCCATGCACAATACGCAGTATTTTTTTGGCATAATGAGGATCAGTCGCGTATCCCGCTTGTTGTAATGCCTGGAGGTAGCTTGCAGAATCAGATGTTTGCGCTAGCGCCTCAGTATAGCGGGGATTACTTTGCAAAAATTGTACATAATCGGCAAAACTTTCAGCGTAAGAGCCATAGGCGCGGAATTTAGCAACCTCATTCAAGGCAACACCTTGCCGGTATTCGGTCGTCTCTTTAAACACAGTTTCACCTTGCCAGCGCCGGTCAGCTTTAATGTTAAACACATTAAAACTGGGACTGCCGTCAGGTCGTCTTGACATACCCTTGCCCCAACCCGTTTCTAGTGCAGCTTGGGCCAACAACACCTTGGGCTCTAAACCAATGACACTAGCGGCTTGAGTGGCGTGGGGGTAAAGCCCTTGTACAAACGCCTGCGGATCATCAAAATTCCTTGGATTACTTATCACTTCGGCTGGATTGTTGTCGCTATTCAGCTGCGATCTGTCCAAATTTGGGAGATCGACAATTTCATCATCAGGAATAGTTTTGGGAATGGTTTTAGGAATTGTTTCGGGACTGGCAGCTGTAATCGTATGTGCAGCGTCCTGTAATGGTTGCACATGAATAGACGCTAACGTCGGCAACGCTTGCCCAGCCTTTTTACCTGTTTCAATGCCATTGACTTGATCGTTTGTATGTTTATTACCGTCAAGTTTTGTCGATAAAGGCTTATCATCCGGCAGAGTAATACCATGCTGTGCCGCTAACTGTTGTGCCAGTATATCGGCCAGACCAATACCGCGCCCTTGTGTTAAACTCACACTGATTTGTTGATCAAACATATCGCGGTAAAATTGGCTTTCCGAGCTATGTAAAAAGTTGCCTTCCTCAAATGACTCATTGGCTTTCCGCATCGATTTCAACATCATGTTGACAAAGATAGATTCAAATTTTTTAGCAACTTCTTTAATACCAGCACCTTGATCTTGTCGCCCCGCAGCTTTAATTTTATTCAACGTGGTAAGATCAGTAAAAACATCGGTATGATTATTTAATCTATCCATATAACTTATTTACGCTCTGCATATATATTAAAACTTCTCAATTCCAGTCTGCAGTTATCAAATGACAACAAGTTCTGCCTTTAATGCGCCGGCCTGTTTTAACGCTTCCAGAATCGCCATCAAGTCACCGGGTGCCGCGCCGACTTGATTGACGGCGCGGACAATCTCGTCTAACGTTGCCCCAGGACTAAACTTAAACATGCGGTTGTTTTCTTGATTGACCTGAATTTCAGTCCGAGGTACTACCACTGTTTCTCCACCACCCAGCGCATTGGGCTGATTCACTTCGGGCCTCTCGGTGATGGTAACGGTTAGACTGCCATGGGTGACGGCCACCGGAGAAACTTTGACGTGTTGACCCACCACAATAGTACCGGTGCGCGAATTAATAATGACCTTAGCGGCCTCTTGCCCAAGCTCAATATCAAGGTTTTCCAACATTGACATATAGGATACGCGTTGCGATGAATTTATCGGTGCCGCAATTTTTATTGAAGTGCCATCTAACGGTACTGCAATCTCTGGCCCCAGTAGCTCGTTAATTTGTTCGGCGACATTGCGCGCTGTGGTGAAATCAGCATTGTGCAAATTAAATATAAGGCTATCGCCCGCATTAAAGCCGCTCGGCGCCGGCCGTTCGATAATAGCGCCATTAGGAATTCGTCCTACACTGGGAACATTAACTTGAATACGGGAACCATCATTGCCTGCCGCGCCAAAGCCTCCGACTACTAGATTACCCTGAGCCAACGCATAGATCTTACCATTAACACCTTTTAGCGGCGTAATCAGGAGGCTGCCACCGCGCAAACTTTGAGAATTACCAATAGAAGATACGGTCACATCAATGTTCTGTCCGGGCTTGGCGAAGGGTGGTAAATCCGCATGGACCGCCACTGCCGCTACATTTTTCGGATCTAGGTTGACGCCTTCTGGAATAGTCACGCCAAACTGTTTCAGCATGCTCTGAAAAGACTGAGCTGTAAATGGCGCCTGTGATGCTTTATCCCCAGTACCATCTAATCCAACTACCAGGCCATAGCCTACCAGGTGATTAGTTCTCACCCCGGCGATGGAGGCAATATCTTTCAGCCGCTCAGCATATACCATCGATGACGTGAATAGCCAGATTGCTGTCACTATCGCCGCTGTAACTTTATGGCTTATCATTATTCGATTTTTTCTCATAGTGAGTATCTACTGTTATACCTAACCTGTTGTATTATCTAACTTGTAGTTCTATTATCAACTTGCATTCTCTCCGGCCAATCAAAATGGCCAGATGGGACTACTGAATAGCTTATCGAGCCAACCCCGTTTGTTAGCATCGGCCAAATCGCCGGTACCACTGTAAGAAATCCGCGCATTAGCTAGCTTCTGGGAAGAAATCGTATTAGTCGGCGAAATATCATCTTGGCGAATGATACCACTGACGCGAATAAATTCCTTACCCTGATTAAGCTCAATCCATTTTTCGCCCTTAACCACTAGATTACCATTCGGCAATACATCAGACACAGTCACGGAAATAGAACCCTCGAGCCGATTACTCTGATCCGCTTCAGCCTTACCGTTAAAGGCCCGTTCTACGGTAGGGTCAGTTAACATACTTAAGTTACTTAGGGCGCCCGTACCTGAAAATGAAAGGTTAGTGCCCAGTACGTTAGCCTCGTTCATAGTGGTTTCGCTGGTCTTATCAATTTTGGTTTCGGACGATTTGCTAGAAATAGTCCTTTCATTGAGTAGTACCGTAATAATATCACCAACCTGCGCAGCACGACGATCATCAAATAACACCATATTAAACCCGGGTCGATAAAGGGAGCCTGGTTGTGCCACCGTCGCTTTCGGCTGCGGTACTACAGTCGGCGAGTAAAATGGATCATCTAACTTTGGCGGTGCTGATGTGCAGGCCACTAACAAACTAGCCAAGCCAGCGGCAGACAAACCGTTTATTACCTTATGACTAACCTGTGCTACGTTCATATCACGACGTCCGTTTTATGACTGCTATTTACTACCGCCAAATAACTTGCCTAGTGCCTTGTTTAGTACCTTGCCTATGCTGTCTTAGCCACCGCCATCAAACCCTAAGTAATTACAGGTTCTGACTGATAAACTGCAACATTTGATCCGCAGTTGAAATGACTTTTGAGTTCATTTCATAGGCACGCTGGGTAGTAATCATATTTACCATTTCTTCTACAATATCAACATTCGAATTTTCTAACGTATGCTGCAACAACGTGCCCATACCGGACGAACCTGGATTCGCTTCAGTGACAGCGCCGCTAGCGGAGGTTTCAACATAAACGTTACCGCCAATCGCTTGCAGTCCAGCCGGGTTCGGGAAGTCGGCAATAACAATTTGTATCGGCGCAGCGGCATCACCTGTTGTCGCATCCCGATAGGTTAATAGCCCTGTTTCACTAATAGTGACATTAGTAGCATTGGCCCCCAGCGAAATTGTCGGGTCTAACAGAAACCCCTCTGCCGTCACCACATCACCTGCTTCGTTAATGTGAAACTGTCCATTGCGTGTATAACCGGATGAACCGTCGGCTAGTTCCACCTTGAAAAAACCACGACCATTAATGGCCATATCCAGCGGTTGTTCGGTGGTTTGTAAACTGCCTTGGGTGAATTGCTTGGTGGTGCCAACGACCCGCACGCCTGTCCCTAACTGTAAACCAGACGGTAACTGGGTCGAGGATGATGAACTGGCGCCTGGTTGCCGTTGTATTTGATAGAGTAAATCAGAAAATACTGCGCGATCGCGCTTAAAACCAATGGTTGCGGCATTAGCTAAGTTATTTGAGACTGTCGTCAACTGAGTATCTTGAGCACTCAATCCGGTTTTACTCACCCATAATGCTGGCTGCATAACTAACTCCTGTTAATGCGTATACGGTTCTATTGATTACGTAATAGCTGTGATGAATGGGCTGAACTTTCTTCAACCGTTTTCAACATTTTGATCTGGATATCATATTCTCGAGCTAGCGAGACAAGTTGGGTCAGCGCGTCTATGGCACTGACATTACTCGACTCTAAAAATCCTTTCACCAGACCTACACTTTCATCTTGCTCGGCTTCCTCGCCGTTGCGATGCCGAATCAAGCCGTCAGGCCCTTTCTTTAACTCACTGAGTTCCGGGTTGACTAACTTAATGCGATCAATGTCAGCAATTTCGTTGGCACTGGAACCCTGCGGTCTAATCGTAATCGTGCCGTCACCGCCAATCTCTAGGGTTTCGAAGGGCGGCAATGCAATGGGACCACCTGTGCCCAAAACCTGCAGACCACTGGTCGTCATCAGACGACCCAAGGAATCCACCCGTAAGTCACCAGCACGACTATAGACTTCTGTACCGTCTGGCCCCTCCAACGCCAACCAGCCGTCACCCGTAACAGCGATGTCAAGGTCTCTACCAGTTTCGATCAAACCACCGGGAGAGAAATCTGTAGCCGGTTCTTCCAGCACCGCATAAGCTCGCGTCGGAAAACCATCACCATCAATCACCGGTTCGGTCTTGGCGATAGCAAAATCAGCTCGAAATCCAGTGGTATTTACATTCGCCAGGTTGTTAGCTAAGACGGTTTGGGCTAACATCGCTTGTTTCGCGCCGGTCATGGCTATATAAGCTGATCTATCCATCACTTCTCCATCATGTCAGATCTTTTACTGATTGGTTCATTGCATAGAAAAGAGCAAAAAGAATGCCAATTGATGGTTCAAGGTTTGCCATCTTGGTAAGACAGCAATAAGCTACGCATAAAACAATAATTAGGTAGC
>JANQMK010000116.1 GCA_028280085.1 Pseudomonadales bacterium | reverse complement strand
ACCCCACCAAGATGAGGCCGGCCGTATCATCAACAAAGCGTTGGCTGAAAATGTGGTGCAGCGTATTCATGACAAACCGGCTATCGTAAAAGATATCTGCCAAAAACATAAAACCCAGGCACCGCCACTACCATTTAACCTGTCTTCTTTACAGGTTGAAGCTGCTCGGCAATATAGCCTGAACGCAAAAGCTGTACTTGATACCTGTCAAACACTCTACGAACGCCATAAACTGATTACCTACCCCCGTTCCGATAGCCGCTATCTTCCAACGGAACATTACCTGCAACGTGATCTAATATTGTCAGCAATAGCTAACAATAGTGATCAGCTAAAACCTCATGTTATCAATGCCGATCAGGCGCTAAAAACTAAAGCTTGGAACGATAGTAAAGTCGATGCCCATCACGCTATCATTCCAACGCAAAAAAAACTTAACATAAAGCAACTGAGTCAACGGGAACAGCATATCTACCAATTGATAGCAAGACAGTACCTATGCCAATTTTACCCAAAATATGCATATATAGATACACGTGTAGAGGTCACCATTGAAGGTGGTTTATTTGTAGCAAAATCGCTTACCACTAAAAAGCTCGGCTGGAAAGAACTATTTAGCAAGGACGAACCAGAGACTGACGCGGTAAATAAAAACAATCTACCACCGCTAACAAAAGGACAGGTTTTACATTGTTGCCGAGGAGAACTATTGGAAAAACAAACTCAGCCACCCCCGCACTTTACTGACGCAACATTGCTGTCAGCGATGACTGGCATCGCTAGGTTCGTCAAAGACAGCAATATTCGCAAAATCCTAAAAGAAACTGACGGCTTAGGGACCGAAGCAACTCGCGCTAATATTCTGGACATTTTGTTCAAACGTCAATTTTTAGTACGCAAGGGAAAAAAAATTATTGCCACTGCTACTGGTAGAGGCTTAATCCACAGCTTACCTAACTCTGCCTCACAACCAGATATGACAGCCCATTGGGAAGCAAAACTTAACGATATCAGTTTAAACGAAGCTAGCTATGTCGAATTCATGCAGCCACTCGTTAGCACATTGCATGAATTAGTCAGTCAAAGCAAGACAATGCTACTCCATGAATTACGAGGTGTTAACATCAAAAAACGGCAAGATAAAACTATTCTATCAAGCTAATGATCCGTTCATCGCTGCCATGTTAGTGATACTTGGATTTCAATCCATACCGTAAATTTTGATATCGCTAAATTGGGCGACCACTTTATATTGACTTTCTTCAAGTAAGATTAAAACACCTGGCTGATTCATAGGCCCCCAGTGGTTAACAATAAAGTACTGTATCTCTCGATTCTCTATCAATTCTCGTCGCTGATCAGCCCGTAAAATCAAATAATTCTCCGCATCTGTCACCGACAACTTATCTTCCACTAACCAGCCGAAATGGTTTTCAGTTTTCTCAACTAAATTAACATGAGTATGTGATTCCAATAAATATCCTGGCCATGAACTTATGATTTGCTCTCCAGGTTTCACATGCTCATCCAACCAGTTGGAAATTTGTCTTATTCTCGATATCTTCCAATGATCAACCCGATCAATGCCTGGCACCTTATTGCCGCCAACGCTATAGCGGTACATATCAATAGGGGCAACAGCTATGTAAAGCGCGATAATTACAGGCATATATTTGATTATCGAAGGCACTGATTGGTTCTCGTCAATAATGGAAATTTGATTATTGGGACCGGCAAGACGTTGGTATGACACATAACTTTCGATCAACAGCAACCAGATAAAAGGCATTAGAGCACAAAAATACTGAGTATCGCTTGGCGTAGGCATTAGGTTAATCACGACAAACATACCAATAAAGTACTTTAAGAAACTTGCTCTAGGTCCAGTCATATACCGCCGCAAGCTCACTAAGCTAATTATCAGCAATAGCGATTGCATACTGTACATACTGCCTCGAGGTATGCGTTGACCAAGCAAGCGTAAAATAACACGAAATTTTTGGCTTAAATCACCCACCATACCTTCATCACTACGCAGACTGTGAAATCCCAGATTGTTAAATAAAAATGAAGATTGATCTATCAGTATAAAATATACATTCGGCGATAAAGCCACTAACACACCTAAGCCAAAAGCAACGAGCGATAAAATTTTATGCAAAGGGGGGATAGGTACTAGCAAGACGCCGATAAAAAAGATAGGCCCTAAGCCTAAAAACATCAGTCTTATATCCGCAGATAAGCCAAATAACAGCCCTGACAAAAATAGTACTCCAAGACGCAAGCCGTTGGCGTTATATATTGATAAAAATAGTAGTACCGAGCCAAATAAAAAAAGCGTACTTATCGCATAGGTTTTTGCTACGACAAACCAAGCGAAAACAAAACTACTAAAGGTATAAAGTAATACTATGAGTAACGCTAAAGCGGTGTTACGACTTCGTTTCTTTCCATACAAAAATAGCATTACACCTATAGCAAAAGCGAGCACAACAGTAAAAAGGCGAGCACTAAGCCAGCTCGCCCCAGCCAAATAAAACCAAGCCGCATAAATATACAGCAATGCCGGCATCTGAGGATAGAAGAAGTCTAGGTAAGGTTTTTTACCCTCAGCGACAAGTTTCGCAGACAATAGGTAAAACCCTTCATCGCCGTCAACTAGGCGGTGAAAACCCATTAATAAAAAAACACATGCCATAACAACCAAAGCAATAACGGCATGGGTTTTGTTAGAAAAGCCATGAATGGCGCGATAGAAGGAATATAGGTTATTAGAAAAGCCGAGCAATATTGTTTTCAATTAACAATAAACCCTTATAAATATTTTAGAATAGCAACGCAAAAAACTGATCTGTTTTAACCTCAACAGATACATATCGATAACATTACCTCTATTGATCTCTATTACCGGATTACGACCAAAGACCATCATTATTTTGAGAAAGATTCCTTGTAGTAAGATGCCGCCATTGGTAAGCCTCGTACCGTCGGTATTACGCAAAAGCATGCCAAGCCCTACTATCATTAAGGCCAAATATTATATCTTGGTCGCCATCAATATCATAGTCAGGGGCCGTAAATCATTTGCCAGCAGAACCCCAGACTCCATATCCTGCCCCGTATTATGGTATCACCCACAAAACTGCCACTATTGTTGCGCAGAGTATAAGCATCTCCGCGACATCAGGACCTAGCAAAATATCTTCGGCGCCAGCAGAGTTATCATTAGAGTTATCATTGATGACCTTAATATGATCACCATTCGATTGCTAAATTATTCGGAAATTTTCGAGTCTCTATCACTCAAACAATAAGGCTTAATATATTCATACGTAAGAAAAGCGTTAGATAAACAAGGGAAAGGACAGTGTATGGGTTCACAACGTCAACGAAGTAGATTAAAAAAGTAATATTGGCGTGGCGGCATAGCAACAAGCGCTACACCAAGCGACATAATTTCTTAAATTTGATAGTCGCTTTGGCAATATCCGCCAGCTCAGTTTCAGCCACGTCTTTGTTTTCACCATGCATGCGGCGAATCATGGTTGCAGCCAATTGCCCAGCCAAGGCTCGATACAATCTAGAAGCGAAGATCTTGTCATGCTTTAAACGAGAATTAAGTGCATCGACTTCTATCATCAAAATTTTTGTCGGCTCGTCAGCTTTATATTCACTAATATTTGGCTCATCACCTAGCAAAGACATTTCCCCAATAAGATCACCTTTACTCAGTTGAACCCACTTACCATCTTTTTCTACGCTTAACGTACCTTCTATAACCACACCAATGGCACTATTACCGTCCGCAAATTGAATGCACTGATTATTTACTAAATTCTGCGTGTAGCTGTGCTCACTCATCCAGTGCTGGTCTAGATTATTTATTTGATCAAGAAAAGAGAGAGATTTCATCACAATCTTCCATTTATCGATAACGCATTTTTTTATAGTAATCACATAGTGGTGCCAACTTATTGCACCTAAATGCTAATCAAACCACTTATAGAACGACATCAATAAACAGCTAAGTCAGCGTCTCAAATTAATATGAATTTATGGTATATATTGAAAAATCACGGCATATTTCATATTTAGTACTAGCTTTCTTAATACTAGCCAGCTAGCGGGACAAATTCAAAATTTCACGACAAAACTAATAGACTACTAATGATAATTATCTAATTATACATCCGTTTGTCATGTTTATTTATACGGCTTTAACCAGCCAACTTCTCACTATTGACGACAATTAGAACAGCGCCATGGCTTATTCGCAGGTTTTAAACGGCAAAAAATGGGGGAAAGTTCTGTAAAATTCAATCAGGAAAATTTTCCAGATATAAGGAGTTTAATATACTTATTATTACAACCTACAGGAAATTTATAAAAACTAAGCGATATAAGCAAGCGATATAAGACTGGTGCTAGTAACAACAGCAGCTATAAAAAAGTTATCACTATATATCTTTTTTGCCGACTAACACATAACAAATACCCTTAACTACGATCAGCAGAATACCCTACTACCCTAAAAACTGACACTAGCCTGTAATTTTCTCAGTGATGTGTCTCACAAACGGCGATACAATTAATGCCGTCGGCAAGGCTAATACAAAACTTAGCAGGAAGGACTGCAGCCACACTAAGACAAAGTATTCGGAAAAACCAATATTAATTGCGGTTAAAGCAAATGACATAACACCCGCCATAAAAAAGGCCATCGCTGTAACGAAAACAAGATGAAAATATTTCTTATTAATCATTGTGTCGTTCCCCTTTATTCACCGCCATTGTTTATGCCTGCGACAGCACTAGCCACTTCTACAACTCTGCGCCCTACTCCGGCTACCCGCTCGCGCATGGCCGAATCAATCATATCCCCCGCTGCATCAAACGCATTATAAGCTTTAGGCAATGCCACCTGGCCAGGTAACACGATAGAGCCTAAATTGCCAAAAATATCAGTGACGTGAGTTAAGCCACGTAGCCCACCCAAGGCACCGGGAGAAGCTGCTAATAGCCCAACCACACGCTCCGCAAACACATTGCTACCCGGATAATCCGCGTCAGGGCGGGAGAGCCAATCCAGTACATTTTTCAAAACCCCGCTGATAGAGCCATTATATTCTGGACTCGCAATCAATAAACCATCGGCTTCTCGAAACTGCGCCTTTAATTTCACTACCGACTCGGGAACACCCTCTGCCTCCAGATCTTCAGAGAATAACGGGATGTCATAGTCCGCCAGATCAATGTCTATCACATCCGCCCCTTGCGCAACCGCTGCTGCGCTCGCCACCCTAACCAATTGCTTGTTATATGAATTAGCACGCAAACTACCTGCTAAGGCAATAATTCTAGTGTTCTTTTTCATGATTCGTTGCTCCGTGTTTTTGTCTTCAACTGTTATCTAATCAATGTATGATAGTTTGACATAAACAATATTGAACAGAAAGTTGCTATATGCAATACTTCTGTGTATGTATGCACATATTAATGATTGGAACGATATTCACTTTGCCTATCAAGTCGCTCGCTTGGGTAGCTTGTCGGCGGCAGCGGACGCTCTACAGGTACATCACTCAACAGTACTGAGAAAAATCAATCACTTAGAAGCCAGTCTCAAAACCCGCTTATTTCATCGACATGCCAGGGGCTATGTAACAACAGAAGCGGGTAATATTCTGCTGGGCGTCGCAGCCTGTATCAAAGAAGACTTAGATCGCCTCGCCGGTGATCTGCAGGAAACAGATCAACAACTCAAAGGCACGCTTGTAGTCACCACGGTGGATAGTTTAGTGCCTGTCTTTATGCCACTGTTTCATGATTTTCAAGCTCAAAACCCTCACATCCAGCTACAGCTAGTCGTAGACCCTCGACATTTAAAGCTAGAACATGGCGAAGCCCATATTGGTATTCGGCCAGGCTCTCAGCCAAACGAACCTGACTATGTCGCTCAAAATATTACCAATTTGAGTGCTACCCTATATGCGTCTCGGTCGTACCTAAAACGCTATGGCACCTTCCATGGCCTCGACGCAGTGGGGGAACACCGGTTTATTTCGGGTACCAATAATCTACGGCGCGTCGCCTTTATCGACGCCTTGGAAGAGCAACTACCCGAAACGGCATTTATTTTTCGAGCCAGTGATATTATCTCTATTTTTCAAGCAGTTAGCTCGGGAATGGGGATTGCGCCACTGAACTGTCTGTTAGCTCAACAAGACAAGCAACTGATTCCTCTAATGCCGCCACCGCCACAATGGCAGTCAAATCTCTGGCTAGTAACCCACCGTGATATGCACCGAACCCGACGTGTACAAGCCTTTCTCGAATTTTTTAAAGGCGCTATCCAAAGTCTTAGCTAGTCCCCAGTTGGGGCGTTGGCCGGCTGCTCTATTTCATTTATTGCGGTATATTGACCAAATAATTATACTAGGGCGCCTCTGGATAAAATTATTGCCTTCTTCGACGACATACTGTGTGATACCCACTTGAACTTCGGTCAAGATGTCTATATGTAAGATGTAAGTGAGAAGACGGCTGGAATTACAGCCTCCTTCCATTGGTTTTTGCAGACTATTGTTTTTTGCAGAGTCTTTAAGCAGCACGATATGCACAGGTTGTTCAGGTTGTTAAAGTTAAAGTCACCTCACCTGTGATGACATGATAGACAAAATAAATGTATCAATCTGTTTTAACAAAAGGCGGAACTAAAAATGGAAGCATCCATTGAAATGGAACCAGTAGCATTTGCAGCGACTGAAACCGATATAGAAAAAACATTTGCTAAGCAAAAAACCTATGCGCCCAGTTTACGTATTTCGAATGCTGAACAGCGCATCCAAAAATTAAAAAATCTCAAAGCCCAACTCGACCAACATAAAGCTGAAATTTATCAAGCTTGTGCCGCGGATTTCGGCAAGCCTGAAGCCGAAGTTGATTTGATGGAATTTTTTCCGGTTTATGCCGAGTTAAATGATGCCGTCAGACAGTTAAAGAAGTGGATGAAGCCAAAACGTGTGGCCACGCCACTATCAATGATTGGCACATCTAGCTTCATTCAATATGAGCCCAAAGGCACGAGTTTAATTATCTCGCCTTGGAACTACCCCGTCAATTTGACCTTTTGCCCCTTAATATCGGCTATCGCTGCAGGTTGCACCGCAATAGTCAAACCTTCAGAGATGACTCCCAATTTGTCTAAAGTTATTTGCTCTATTATCGAAGCGAGCTTTCCAAGTGAAGAAGTTGCAGCTTTTGAAGGCGGAGTGGAAGTATCGACGGAGCTTCTAGCTCAACCGTTTGACCATATCTTTTTTACCGGGGCACCACAAATCGGTAAAATTGTCATGACAGCCGCTGCTAAGCATTTGAGTTCTGTGACATTAGAGTTAGGCGGAAAATCACCGGTTATTGTCGATGACTCGGCTGATATCAAACAAGCCGCCAAATCGATTCTGTGGGGTAAATTTAATAACGCGGGACAAACGTGTATCGCACCTGACTACTTATTTGTGCATGAATCTATACGCGATGAGTTTATTAATAACGCGAAAGATATCATTGCTCATTACTATGGTAAAACTGCTGAGCAGCAGCAGTCTACCGTCGATTTTTGTCGCATCGTCAATACTAACCACTATCGACGAGTAGCTGGCTTATTAGATGACGCGCTCGATCAAGGCGCCTCACTGATTGCCGGTGGCGTAAAAGACGAAGCCACTCGTTATGTTGCACCAACCCTGATCGATAACGTTAGTAGTGCAGCTGACATTATGCATGAGGAAATCTTTGGCCCCATACTGCCTATTATTACCTACACTGATATCGATCACGTCGTAGATACTATCAATAGCAAGCCTAAACCCTTAGCCCTGTATATCTTTTCCAAAGATAAAAATAATACGCAACATATTTTAAAAACCACAACCGCCGGTGGTACCACAGTCAATGGTATCATGCTGCATTTTTCCAATTTCAATTTACCCTTTGGCGGGGTAAATAATAGTGGTATAGGTAGCTCCCATGGCTTTCACGGCTTTAAGGCTTTTTCTCACGAACGTGCTGTGGTGAAAAACCACTTTAGCCTCGCTACCATGCTTTATCCGCCCTATAAACCTAGGGTCAAGAAAATGATTAAAACCACCCTTAAGCTTTTTGGCTAGCTTTAGCGATAGATACTAACTGTGTGGTGGGCTACGTGGGCGCGCCACCACTATTCCCTATGGGACGCACCATGGGCGGCGCGCAGTTGGAAAACCAAAGGTTAATAATAATTTAACGATGAGTTGATAAGCTAAGGGACAGCTGATCTAAACATCAGCCAAACAACATTTCCCACTAACTAAAAGTTCTTTCTCGCCGTGATGCCGAATGTACGTACACTGGTAGCAAAGGCTAGCAGTTTGCCTTCCTGCAAGGGCGGGTCAAACACAATGCCGTGGTAGTCCTCATCAAAAATATTGCGGCCCCACAGCGTCAAGTCAGCATCGTATTGGTCAAATATGAGCCCCGTCCTGAGATTAACCAGTTGATAACTGGACTGTAGCTCTAAGGGATCATTGCTATCCTCCATCATTTGATCACCGTAGTAGATATACTCAAGCAAAACAAAGGCAGTCATCATATCGTTTATAACCGTGCCCGTGCGAACGGTTGTGGTAAAAAAGTCCTCCGGGTTCCCGCCCAGGCGGCCACCTGCGCGGGAACAAAAATCCGGATCTTCCGCACCACCAGCGCCGGGATCAGGTACCCCACGAAATGGACTAGCAAGCCAACAATTGCCTTCAGGGAACTTATCAAAATCTGCAACAGAACGAACGTACGCCGCAGTCATCATAAATTGAGGCAATGGTTGCCATAGCAGTTCTATTTCCGCGCCATATGTATCGGCTTCGGCTGCGTTACGCAAATTAAAACCGGTGCCGGTAAAAGCATTGACCTGCAAATCTTCTACTTTCGTTTGGTGTAGCGCGACATTAAGCCGTAAGTCATGATCAGGAAAATCAGCTTTCATGCCAGTTTCAAAGGCTTTTGATTTTTCGGGCCCAAACTCAGAATCAACGAATTGCGAAATGCGATCGGTATTAAAGCCGCCAGACTTATATCCTGTGCCATAAGATAAATAAAACATAATATCGTCGTTCATAAACCATGACAGCTTAATGGTGCCGGAGACATTCTCGCCGTCACCGGCGTCGAGGTCATCATCAATATCCCCCCTCGGCGCAATGGCGTCCAAACGGTCAAAGCCAGCTCCTGGATTAAACTCGTCATAGATAGCTTTTAACGCTTTTTGCTCTTTGGTATAACGCAATCCCGCGGTTAACGTCAGATCGTCCAATAGGTCGTAGTCTACTTGCCCGAATACAGCCCAACTTTTCTGATCCTGAAAGCTAGTATTCGTGACAAAAGCATCAGCTGGAAAAGCCACAACATCGAGTAGCTCCTCCAAAAGCCTCAAATCGATAGCTTCAAAAATACTGGCGAAATCGGTCGTATCTTCTCCCGTCGCAATCTTCTGTAAACTATCTAAATCCTGTGTAAAAAAGTACAAGCCACTGACGTAGTGCAAGCGTTGCCATTGGCCAACAACTCTCAACTCTTGGGTAAACATTTGTAGCTCGCCTTTATTGCTAACGAGCAAACCATCTACGTCCATAAAATCACTGTCAATATTGTCAAAGGTATTGAAGTCACGCCAAGCCGTAATTGAAGTAATAACGTAATCTTCACGATACCAATTGACTTCTACTGAAATACCGGCATCTTTGTTAGTTGATTCAGGTAGCTGACTATAGGCAACCACCCGATCAAAGGCGCGTGAACCTGGAATAAATGTGCCCCGTGTTTCTAGTAAACTATCGGTGCCTAACGGAAAAGGATTAGGATCGCGATTAACCCGACGCTGATCAACGGCATTATTGTCGTGTAACACGAGAGTGCCACAGCAAGTTTCGTCAATTTCAGAATAGTCGAGAATAACACGCACAGACAGGTCATCATTCGGGGTATAAAGTCCCTGTAAACGAAAACCAAAACGGTCACGGTTATTGACCGCATTGTCCTCGCCGATACCAATATCATCAATCCAACCGTCCCTTTCAGTGGTAAAACCAGTAGCACGCATCGCCAAGACGTCTTCAATTAATGAAATTGATTTGGCACCAGAAATTGTTTTTAGATCAAAATTGCCATAATTTATTTCAGCAAAGCCAGTACCATCATGGTCTGGCTGCCGAGTGTTAATTTGCAACGCGCCCGACGGCGTGTTGCGTCCGAACAGAGTGCCCTGCGGACCACGCAAGATTTCAACACGATCAATATCCGACAAGTCATTAATCACTGAACTCTGCCGCGAACGATAGACACCATCGACATAAAGTCCGACGGACGATTCAAGGCCAAAGTTTTGTGTATTGGTCCCCACGCCGCGAATGATAAACTTGGTGGTAGTTGCACTCTGGTTTTGTTGTACAATCAGTCCCGGCGCAATCGCTTGTAAATCGAATACGTCCCTAATGCCCGATTCTTCAATACGCTCGCCGCTGATGGCAGAAACCGAAATAGGCACATCCTGTTGGCTTTGTTCATGTTTTTGCGCAGTAACAATAATCTCTTCTAACTCAGCCTGGATGCCAGCACTGTTAATCAACAAACTGAAAAACAAACTAACATGCAATACTAGGCTGACTGTCTTCACGCCGTTTTTTTTACTCACCTCTAACCTCGTTTATCTATAATCTCGTTTATCCATCAATGAACCCCAACCAACAGGTGCGCAACACATTTAATAATGTCGCCAAGCAATCATGTTGACTGGTTGATTTAAAAACAATATTACTCATTGCTACGTTCCCAGCCAGATTTATCGTCGTTATTTGTTCCGTTTGCTGGGATGGCTATTGATCGCACTATCGGTTGATCGGGCTATGTGCGGGGCTGGAGGATACCATGTTCTCGGTATTAAGGAAGGCCGAGGTCGAACAAATAAGTGAAAAAAGGAAAAGTGCAGTGATCTGTTAACAAACAGTGAAGAGTTTCCGCCCACTAAATGACATAATAATATATCTTTATTATTAATTTAATACAGGGTGGATTAAAAAAAACGGCAGAGGGTTGACCTCTGCCGTTTTCAGGTAACGTTGATTAACGCTAAAGTTGATGAACTTTAAAACAGCTTTTTCAACTTGAGCAGCTGTGTTTCACCATTACTGTCGTCAACACCATCATTGTCGTTGACAATGTAAGCGGTGCCATTTCGAGTGACAGCCAAGCCCTCGATCTTCTCAAGTACCATTCCACCAGTACTTTGTAGTATTGGCATTAAGTCCTTGACTAGCTTCTTTTCAACCACGGGAAAATCAGGCGCGGCATCAGGTCCTGGCTCAACTCCAGGTGTTAAGCCTACAGTGGAGAACTTATAGATACGCTTGATAGTGGCATCGGTACCACCTTGGTTGTCTCGTTCGATAACCGCAAATTTGTCTTTACCTAAGGCAACGATTTCCGACAGACCAACCCAACCGCCATTGGGAGAGGTGGGGGTATCAAGTGGATAGAAGAAGAAATGCCACTCGCCACTGGCCGGCTTATATTGGCCAATACGTACTCTGTCAGTTGGGTCACCAGCCCACTTACGCTGAAACGCAACGTAAACCGTTTCGTCGGCACCATAGCCAACCGACGTAACGCCTTCAAAGCCAAACCGAACTTGGCGAGCATTGACTGCATCAGGCAATTTAACTACTTGCTCGATGACACCTTTACCAGAGACTTTTAATAGCAGATTAAATGTTTCAAAAGGTCGACTAGCATCGCCCACGGTACCAGCCCCTTCCGAAGCAATCCAGAAGCCGCCATCTTCACGTACCGCAATGCCTTCCTGATCAAGATTAACCGTACCGTCATCGTTGACCATTGCCGAGTCTATAGCAGCCAGTTTACCCAACGCATCTTTCAACACAATTTCTCCAGTAATGACAGCCGGTTTTTTTGACCGATCTAACTGGAAAATTCGACTCTTCTGATAAAAGCTATCTGGGATGGAGTAAGTGTAGCGACCGTCGATGGCGAGACCTGACAGCGCGCTCCAGGGAATTGGTGTGCCGTCTTTTCTATTTGCCGAAACCACCGTCGGATAATTTGCCTTGGCTTTGCCGCGCTTGTAAATCGAAATCGACGAACGGAATTTATCGCCCCGGTCATCTTTCTCAGAGGCAACAACCAGCAGGTTACGGTGCGGAATCGCTAACAACCCTTCGGGGCCAACACCTGTAGGTAACAATTGTTGTAACTTAGGCTTCTTACCATGTCTGAGCTTATAAACAATTACCGCGTTCGATCTTTCCGAGCCAACAAACAATAATCGATCATTGCCAAACCGACCATATTCAGCGTTTTCTGGCTCATTGCCTTTATTTTCTGAACGAGCTTCAGGGTAATGGCCATGACGCACCACTAAGTGCTCAACTGAATTACCGCTGGAAAAATCAACGTCACCCCACAAATTAAACTGGGTAAAGCCACGACTCCCACCGAATAAATCACCTTCATCAGCGGTAACAAATTGCCAAGGCGACACCCAGGTTAAGCCGTCAGGCTCGCGCGGTACACTAGTTAGCAGTCCATTCAACTCAATAAGATCATTTTCACTAATGTCGATTTTATCAAGATCAACGACACCAGCACTGAAATCATTGATAATCTCGCCTGTCGGTAAGTAAACTAAAATAATGTGGTTGTTCTCTTGCAAGCTGACAGCCGCGATATTCCAGCGGTTGATATCAATGTACTCTGGCTCAGGATCTTCAGGGAAAACATCAGCAACGCCAGTCATGTCAACTTCTCGCATAGTCCAAGCAGCAGGCTTGCCAATGAGATCTACGATAACCATAAAGCCAGCAGGCGCTTGTGGCGGTTCACCATTACCAAGATCTTCATCGCGTTCATTCTCAATCGCGATCGCGGCATAACGCTTGTTAGGGCTGACAGCAACGGAATCAGGTTGACCGGAGAGTGGATGAGTCGCAACAACAGTTTGTGTCTTAATGTCGATCACCACCAATTTACCGCTGACATTAATGAAGTCATCTGAGGTATTGACCGCAACCAACGCATAGCGTCCTGCTACGGCAACTGAAGTGGGTTCACCACCAACCGATACGATGCCAGAAGCAATAGGTTTTGACGGTTTAGTAATATCAACAAAACCAATGTTGCCGGTTTCGCTGTCAGTATAAACAAGTGTCTTACCATCTTGGCTGGCAGAGACAATTTCTGCAACAGTTTCAAGCTCGACGTCAGTATTTTGGAAAACAGGAAAAGTCGCAATCCGCTTAAATACTTTTTTCGAGTAATCATCATATAAATCATCTTTTGCTGAAGCCAAACTCGGCGCAGCTATAAGCGCTGCTGACGCAATAGCGCCAAACCACCGCATCATTTTTTTTTGTTTTCGCATTAAATCATCTCCTACTAATAGTAATCTCTTTTGACGATCAATTCTGACCTGCCATAACGTTAAC